>CACYDS010000080.1 GCA_902773285.1 uncultured Pseudomonadota bacterium
ACTAGTCGAGTTACCTAATGAAAAACTGTGGAACGAGTGGAATCGGAAAAGCTGAGTGGCACACTAGCAGCATAATCTGGGGGGCTACGAGATTTATACTAATGTGAAATTCGGACGCAAGATCTAGCCCCCGGTTTTTTAATTGCATTTGCTGGTGTGAAATTCTTTCAAAGAGAGTCTTGATTTACTCTCGCATCTTCGACGATTATGCTTGCGCCAAATTGGAGGCTTGGATTTATTGTGCCAACAATATCAAGTAGCGCATTGGAATTCTTTTCAATAAGTTCTATCCAATCTTTTTTGGAGTTTATATGAAACAAAATTGCACGGATATTACCGTTACCAAATTCACCTGAGAAATTTAGCAAAAGATGCCCGCCGGATTTGCTTCTCCTGATATTCGTAATTTTTACTCGTTTGAAGCAAAATATAGGTTTTTCGACACCTTTTCCAAATGGTCCTAAGCGCGATATTTCTTCGTAAATTGCATCCAGATCACTCATTGCTGTAAGTGTGTAGTCGATATTGAGTTCATTAATGAACTCACCTTCTACTTGCTCATCTATGAAGCGCAGGAATTCTTCAATTTTGTCTTTTTGTATAGAAAAACCACCAGCCAGGGCGTGCCCACCACCCGCGCTTATGATCCCGGCGACAGTAGCTTTTTGCAGGAATTGTCCAAGATGCATACCATTCACAGATCTAGCGGAGCCCTTTCCGCTACCGTTTTGTGCGAACGATATTACGAATGCTGGCCTTTGAAATTTGTCCTTCAATTTGCCTGCTACTATACCTATAACCCCCTCATTCCAGTTTTCTCCATAAACGCAAATGCCTCGTTTAGCATCTAAGTTTTGAGCCGCAATCATATTCATTGCGTCGGCAAAAAGTTGACGTTCGATAGATTTGCGTTGCTGATTCAATTCAATAAGACAGGTCGCTATTTTTTGAGAACGCACAGGATCTTCCTCTAGGAGCAAATTCAGAGCTATATGCGGATCACCAACACGTCCAGCTGCATTTATCGCGGGGCCTATAAAAAATGACAAATCTTCAGGTGAAGCTATTTGGTCCAAATTGAATAGCGACATAAGCGAACGAATGCCTAGTGAATATTCGCCTTTTGTTAAAACATATTTGACTACCGCACGATTTATGCCCCTAAGTTCCATAACATCGCAAAGTGTGCCAATAGCAATAATATCCGCAAAATCCAAAAGATTTGGAATTGCGTGATCGGAAAAAAATCCAATTTCTTTCAATTTTCGTTGAAGTGCTATCAAAAATAAAAACACAACTCCAGCGGCGCAGAGATGCTTGATATACGAAAAGCCGATTTCGCTTTGGTCATGTCGATTCGGGTTCACAATAGCGATGGCTTGTGGCAGTTTATCAGAAAGTTGCGCATGGTGATCCAATACTACAAAATCCATACCGCTTTTTTGGGCTTCTTCAATTTCATCTATAGAGTTTGTGCCCGAATCAACAGCTACAACCAATTTTGACTGATTATCAATCGCTTTTGATATAGTATTTTGGCTCACTCCATATCCGTCAGAAAATCGGTTTGGAATATAATATTTCGGACTTATACCGATTAGACGCAAATACTTTACTATCAATGCTGTAGAAGTTATTCCATCAACGTCATAATCACCCAGTATCATTATGTTTTGTTTATTTTGAATTGCCCCGATAACTCGTTCAACCGCTTTATCCATATCTAACAGTAAAGAAGGATCTGGAATTGTGTTACGTAGCTTGGCGTTAGTGAAGGCATTGACTTCATCAACGCTCTCGAATCCACGATTTATTAATATTTTTGCAAGCAAGTTACTCCCTACTGCAGATTTGATTTCCTCTATCTTTTCGTTGTATTGTGTCGGAAAATTCCAAATCCTATTGCAAAATGACTTTACCATTTATCACCTATTCTTTTTATTTCTTCCTGCAGATCATAACCTGTTTTTTCAAATACTCGTGCCTTTATCATATCTATTAATTTAACAAAATCAGATGCCTTGGCATTTCCTGTATTGATTAGAAAATTGCAGTGTTTTTCTGAAACTATTGCGTCGCCGACTGACAATTTATCGCAACCAGCTCGTTTTATCAGTTCCCAAGCCTTTGCTCCATCTGGATTTTTAAATGTGCTTCCACAGGTTGCTTGCCCAACAGGTTGTGATTTTAGCCTTTTCGCTTGCAATTCATTAATTTCATCAATTATCTGCTTAGTGTCTTTTGAGCGTATTTTTAATCTAACAGAAGTTATAATGGAATCCTTTTGTATATTTCCATTTCGATATGTCATATTAAGCTCCTCTTTATTAAATATCTTTTGTTCACCAGAAAAATTTACGCATGATACCGAAACTAAAACATCAGATATTTCAAATCCAGGAATGCCGGCATTCATAAAAATCGCCCCTCCGATAGTTCCTGGAATACAACATAATTTTTCACAACAAGAGACATTGTGTTTGGCGCAATCAGATATGAATTTAGGGAGAAGTGTTCCAGCTTGTACGTCGACGTAATCATTATAAAAATTGACTTTGTTTAAGGTATTTAAACGAATTACACAGCCTTGTATTCCATAATCGGAAATCAGAACATTCGACATATTGCCCAAAACAGTAATCTTAAGGTCTTTTGGCTTTTTTTTTAAAAATTGCAATAAATCATCAATATCAGCAGGAATGAACATAACATCACAATTTCCCCCAACTTTGAAGAATGATTGCGTGTTAATGGCAAAATTCAATCTATATTCCCCTCTGATATCGGGAAGAACATTAGGCTGCATCTTTATATTCGCGATCAATACTTGAAACTTGCTTGATTATAAGAGTTATTTTATCAATAGCATATCCTGTTATTTTGTAGATCTTATCTTTTATTTCAGGAAAGCTGCACTTAAATAAGATACTTGCTGAATTTAAAACCTCCACGATAATGCATAATTCGTCATTCATACCAAACTTAATCTCAGAAAGAGATGAAAGTAATGACATTTCCTCTCCGACTATTTCCTTCCATTCAGCCTTAACAGCCAGTCCCAATGGAAGTACGGGGCACACTTTCCCAATCAATTCTCTTACAGAACTAGATATGTGTTCCATGTTTACTTTGCGTCAAAATTATCCTGTCCATGTTATCAAAAAAATATGTAAACTTCAGCATCTAATTGCAGAGTATATAAGTTCACAACCAATAAGACAGAAAATGCCCGAGAGAGCGTGAGGTAATTCAAAGCTAGCAAATAGATGTGCGGCAGGAGATGCATCCTGTCTCACATCTGTTTAAACTTATACACTACCAATCGTCTTCTTCGTCACTTTCTTCCCTCCTGTTCTTGGTTGGCTTGTTCTTTCGCCTTTTTATCTTCCTTAGCCCAATTTTCTATTATATTTTCAGTCGGTAACTCGACTAATCCGTTCCAGCGTTTCAATAGCCAGCTGACA
>CACYDS010000081.1 GCA_902773285.1 uncultured Pseudomonadota bacterium
GGGCGATGACGGGTTCGAACCGCCGACCCCCTCGGTGTAAACGAGATGCTCTACCACTGAGCCAATCGCCCAACATAAACGCAAAAGACCCTATTATTTGCGACCTTTTGCAACAGCTTCTTTAAGATTTTTTCCTGGCTTAAACTTAGGAAGATTTCTTGCAGGAATCTTCACAGTTTCTCCAGTTTTCATATTGCGACCTTCAGAAGCATTTCTGTGCGACACGCAGAAATTACCAAAGCCAATCAATCGGATCTCTTCCCCCTTTGATAACTCAGATGTAACGACATCTATAAACGCAGATACAGCTCTATCAGCCTCACTCTTCTTTAATCCAGCAAGCTCCGCTATGCTAGCAACGAATTCAACTCTATTCATTAAAAACCTCAAAAAACAGGTCTAACAGTCCTCATGAAATTATGCTATGTGATTTACTTGTCCTAAGTCAAATATTTTTTTGTGTATAAGCTCATAATATATGAGACAGAAAAAGCCGGAGAGAGTGCTAGATAAGCTAGGACTAGCAAACAATAGGTTGCATCATTCACCCACAAGACATTTTTCTCACTTTTTTCTCATATGTTATGATATTCTATCTTTAGATGGGTGTTGTGCCTGTTAAAAAAGGGGGGATTTAGATGATTTTAAATAAAAGGGGTTTATTTGCGTGTGCATTGTTAATTAACGTTGTTGTGGATGCTTATGCTTCAAGTAAACCAAAAAGCAGCCAATCTAACGAGAATATTCAACCTATCAATAATTTCAATGGCAAGCCCGAGATCAGTAACACTGCTAAGCAAAAAGAAATAGGAGATATTACTCAAGCAAGAAATGAGTTGAATCAAATATACTGGCGTATTCAAGCCAGGAGTATGCGAAACTATCCCGACCTTACCCGCAAGCATCAATGGATTAAGCAAGAAGATTATGAACAATCTATAGAAAATGTTATAGGTAAAGCAATAGCCGATCGCATTACGAATATGAATGAATTCAAGGATAAAGGCCTTAGAGATTTAATAACGTTTGATGGGCTAGAATATGAGGATCGTCCTGAGAATTATACTCAGGAGAACTGGAATGCTGTTGTGCTGTATAATTTTATCAATCGCCTGTATTGGGAAGACTGTCGTATACTCAATGATACTGATACTAAGTCTACACCAGATATATTTGATAGGGGTTATTTTCTAAAACAAATCAAAATTATGTCCACTACTCTGCAAGCTAACATCTCAAGTCATTATCATAATTACTTGGAACAAAATCAATTACTTGAATGCAATGAAAATGAAGGTAAAGAAAAAATCGAAAATGCAATATCTGAGATAATAGCGTACTTTAAAGCATTAAACGACATGAGTACATGCTTTGCCGATATATGCAAGCACGCTTTGATGTATGATAAGTCTTCTGACGATTCAAAGCTATTCGTGTGCCCACATTTTAAAATAACTGATGCAGAAAACCATGAAGGAAGTTTTATAATGAATAATATATATCTGAAAGGTGACCAGGCATGCGAAATTAAATTGAACTGTATCTATAAGGGGAATAAGGGGAAGTCGACGGAGTGGAAAATCGATTCGTATCTCGATCAGGAATGGATGCAGAAAAAAAAACCAAAATTGACTAAAAAGGAATTAAATGCTCAAAAAACCGAAATAGTTATACTCTCAGGATTTCACGAGTCTTATAGAACCAGCCGACAAGCACAAAGACTAGAGCCATTATATCATAAAAATTGAGCACTGAATACATGCTTTGTTGTATAGGTTTTTCGTGTGATATAATGTGTCGAGTGCTGTTGTTATGTTGATATTATGAGCTGGCTAACAGAAGTTGTGACTCCTAAAATAAAATCATTCTTGGGCTCTAACTCGAACATTGAAGAAAATCTTTGGACTAAATGTCCGTCTTGTGAGCGAATGATATATTCAAAAGAGCTTGAGGACAATTTGATGGTTTGTGGATATTGTTCGCACCATTTATATTTGCCGGCCAAGATACGATTTGAAACTATTTTTGATGAAAAGGAATATGAGGAAATTGAAATCGTAAAAACAAAGGATGATCCAATACGATATAAGGATATCAAACGAGA
>CACYDS010000082.1 GCA_902773285.1 uncultured Pseudomonadota bacterium
AAATATAGCTATAGTATTAACTAATAGCCCCCCCCCGAATACATAACTTTTATTTATCATCTTCTTCTCCATTATAAAAAACCACTGGGAACAATCCCCTCTAAGAAATAGATTATCACAGTTTGGGGGAGTATGCAAATTATCTCCAGCTATTAAATAATACTATGCCGGTCAAGGTCAGCGCCTGAATGGCTCTGAGCATATGCATACCTGGACAGGCCCATGGGCGCGATGTGGTAAAATATAAACATACCACATCGCACCATCTATGATTTTTGTATGATCTGGTGCGTTTTTGAAAATTGCGTGCAAGGAAGGAATTTTTTTGCTATAATGAAATTGGGTTAAGTTTTTGGCAGTAAGATTTTATGAACAAGAATACGGTTAAGCTTAAGGACGAGGAGCGCACGCACTGCGAAATTTGGACTAGGGTGATGGGATACTGTCGTCCAGTCTCATCTTTCAATAAAGGCAAGCAAAGTGAGTACAAGGACAGAAAGTACTTTAAAGAGCAGTGTGACTGTGTGAAGCTTTCAAAAGTCGCGTAACTAACAGAAACAGGCGTAGTGCTAGCTAAATAAAGCGCTACGCAAATATGATCTATAAGAGCGGAAGATAGCCCTGATGACAAATGGATAACTGCATCGCAATTCAAAGATAGTGTATATAAAGTAATTGCAAAAGCATTAGCTGACTGTATGTTGCAAAAGAATGAATTTATTGTAGATCAGAAAAAGCCAAATCCGAGAATAATACAATTCCAGAACAAAAATGTGGAAAGTTATGATCAGTCCAACTGGAATGCAGTGTTGCTGTATAATTACTTGGCGCATATCATCAATGATCAATTTAATGTTGGTTTTGTATCAGGTAATACGAAGCCAGAAAACCGCAAGGCTATTCAATCAGAGGAAAAAGGTTTAAGATTCGTAGCCAAAATTGTAGAAGACGCATACGCTAAAAAGATGGGCAAGAAGAAATTACACGATTTCTTAGAAAAATCTGTAAATGATCTCCATCGTTACTTTCGAGCTCTTGAATTCTATGTATTTCTGAGACGCATCGTATTTGAGCAAGACAATTATTTTGCAACCAGTAAAGATAATATCGTGCACAGCACGCGCAGCATACCATATATTAGCCCTGTACCGAAAAATCATGATGAGCATGGAAATGGACTATGGTCAAGAAATCCTTCTGTATCGTTGTGGAATGGAGATAAATATATATCTGCGTATCGATTCTATTTTGTCATAGAGGGCGAAAAAATAAAAAAATATCAAATCACGTTCAAAAAAGACAAGAAGAAGAGGCATGATATATTGCTCAATGACTATTATGAAATAACCAAAATTTTAAATTGAAAATTAACAATGAGCTTTTTGTAAATGAGCGTGAGAAATGCCGTAATGGATAGCACGCAGTATACACTGTAAAGGCAAAATTATATAAAATGAAATTAAGGAGATAAACGCGGCAGTTTGAGATGAAATCGGTTGATATAAGTAAAAATGAGAGATATGTAGAAATTTTCAAAAAACTCGTAGAAATATATGTTGAAACTGGAGAAGCTGTCGGATCCAGGACAATTGCAAAATCAATAGAAAGCAATCTATCTCCAGCAACCGTGAGGAACGTCATGGCCGATTTAGAAGATTTGGGTATACTGAGTGCCGATCACACATCAGCCGGCAGGAAACCGACAGAGAAGGGATGGCGCTTTTTTGTAAACACACTAGTTGAAACGGCTGATGCGTCTGAGCTGGAAATGACGGCACTAGAAAACGTAACAAAAAATGCACAAGGAAAAAGTCTGGAATCAATTCTAGAACAGGCAACGGGTGTTTTGTCTGAATTAGCTAATTGCGCCAGCTTGATAAGAGTTCCGACAGTCAACTCAGAGGTGCGGCATATTGATTTTGTTTTGCTAAGCCCGGGGCGAGCCATCGTTGTTCTCGTGAATGAAAACGGAGTTGTGGAAAACAGGCTTATTGAGGTTGCACCCGCTGTTTCTGCAAGTGTACTTGAAAAAGCCACACGCTATATCAATACAAAGCTTTCCGGTAGCTCTTTAAGAGAAATTCAAACAAAACTACAGAATGAATTAGATTATCAGAAAGAGGGCATAGAAAAGATTGTCAAAGAGGTCGTCGAACAAGGAATAGGTTATATAACCGATGAAATTATCGATGATAACGAGAATAAGATTATAGTTAAAGGACAAACAAATTTGATATCCAAAGCTGGTGAAATCTCGGATTTAGAAGAGCTTTTATGGAAACTTGACGAGAAAAAAATCTTGAAAGATCTAATAGATAAATCTATAGAAGGACAAGGAATTCAAATTTTTATAGGGGCAGAAACAAAAATTTTTGAAATGTCAGGATGTTCAATGATTATTTCACCATATCAGAATGCGAAAAAAAATATTGTTGGAGCAATAGGAGTTATCGGTTCTTCTAGAATGAGTTATAGCAGGGTAATTACTTTGGTAGATTACACAGCAAAGCTTTTAGGCGGAATTGTTTAAATTTTTTTTGATGTATAGCTCCGTCACAGAATGTCTACCACAAAAGGAGAAATTTTTTATAAAATACTCACAAGTTACCATGTTCGAAAAGGCTATTTGTGGAAAATGATACAAATTTGACTGTGGCAAAAATTTGTCACGAAATGGCAAATTATCTAAGTGTTTTGAATTTTATTAAGGAAGACACCACAGCTAGTGCAACATGTGACTTAGGTGAGATGTATAAAATTATTGACCTCCTTGCATATACCATGGACTTTTTTAGAAACGTTTATACAGATAACATAGATTCAAAAGCTGTAATCAATTCCCTAAAAAAAATATATCTGTTAAAGGATATCAATCTTTTTATCACTAGTGGAAGTAGCATGCATTCTCTTCCTGAAAAAGTCCAGGGGGCAATTTGCTGTATCCTATACACCATAATGAAATCCTCACAATCCGGAGATATCGTGGCGGTTTCAAGCGCTACCGATAAATTCATAATAAATATCCCAGAAAATATAAACCTGTCAACAGAAGCTAGTAAAGCTTTATCTGGCACCACTCAAAGCAATGCGTTCAATATCCTTATAAATTATGCCCAAAACATTGCCAGCTTAGAAGGTTACAAAATTAAGTTAGAAGATAATTCAAGGCAGGTTGTGATATGGAAGCAATAAATAGATTTGATGAAAAATTCTACGGCCGGATAAAAACACGCAATTTAACGAGTAGGCAGGAGTTGCTATACGAAACATTAATGCCGTCAGTTGAAATAAAATCATTTACTGATATCGATGTCTCAAACTTTTCTCGTATCTATCTAGAGATAGGGTTTGGTAGTGGAGAACATATTGCACAGATGGCTATAAATAATCCTCGTGATTTGTTCATCGGATGTGAGCCATTTGTTAATGGAATTGCTTCACTTTTAGTAAAAATTGATACAAGTAATATAAAGAATATAAAAATCTATCCTGCTGATGCTAGAACATTTATCAGAGGTATTCCAAACTCCGCTTTATCTGGAGTCTTCTTGCTGTTTCCTGATCCTTGGCCCAAACGAAAGCACATAAAAAGACGTTTCTTACAAGAAAAAACAATCGCGGATATATACGACAAACTCAGGATCGGAGGTTTCTGGAGATTAGCGTCGGATCACAATGATTATAAAAACTGGATTGTAAAATTATTCAATCAGGAGAAATTCAGGAATTGTTTTGAAATTAATACATTTGATCGAAAAACCAGACCAGATGTTACCATTTGGGCAAAAACAAGGTATGAGCAGAAGGCTACTAACGATATCTTGTATGTAGAGTGTATAAAAAATGGACGTTCTAATGAAATTGACTAAAAGAATAATCGGGACAGATAGAGATACTGTAGGCTTGCAAATACGGGCACGACGCAAAGAACTGAACATGACCCAAGGACAAGTTGCTAAGTTTGTGGGATGCTCGGCTCAACAAATTCAGAAATACGAATCAGGGGTTTCCAAGATGACTATTCCTATCCTTTTTAAGGTATGTCAAGCTTTGCGCGCTCATCCCACAAGATTTTTATCAGGTTTCACTTTTGCCGAAGCTCAAGAAAGTGAGCACAATAGCAACATGGAAGCAAGATTGCTTAACGCATTTAGAACAGTCGAAAATGACAAGGTTAAAGAACGAATTGTTAACCTCGTAGAGGCGTTAATTTCGACCTCCACAATGTAATTGTGCCTTTAAGAAATTTGCCTTTGTATTCTGCTATTGGTGAAGTATAGATGTATTCAGCATCATTCCATTCAAGCGCAGAAATCGGTATGTTTCTGAAGTTCGCCGGAAGCCTTGGCATGATGACCTCAAATGATTGGGACTGTATTGCTCTGATATAAGCACGAGTTTTTATCAATGTCTCAAACCGGTTCACTGTTGTTGTATCAGTTTCTATGGAATTTTTTAGCAGAGTTATTCTTTCTGTTAATTTTGGCATAATTGATTTCATAATTTCCTCTTCTAGTTAATATGTAACGTTCTATTTGAGTTTATAATGTGTTTTATATATTTCGATTCCAAAACATCTTCTTCAGAACACTCATATATGTTTTTTGCAATTTGCAACACGGCAAATTGAAGATCTTTGGGGATTTCTTTCTCCTTATCTGTCATTCCTGCAGTGTAGGTTATTTCGATTGGAAATTTCGTACCATTCGTGATAACCAGAGTTTTTCCTCGCTCATTCTTTACAGAATAAGATACATTTTCTTTATCCTTGTCGTTAATGATTCTTTGTACCGAAAGCACATTAATCACATGACTGACTGGAATTGGAATGCATCGGGTAGGAATCAAATCATTTCCGTAAAATGTATAGCAATATGTTTTTTTGAGTATTGGTTTGTCAATATTTTTTTCTAAAATATCTGTTGCCATCAAAATGATCTCTTTTAAATACGTATCTTCATGATTATGATCAATTCTAAGATGTTCTTTTAGAACTTTGAGATCTAAAACTTGTTTATCAGATTGTTTTATTATTAAATTCATTTTATTTTCCTTTCTAAAAAAAATATTTCTAATTTGAGTCACAAAAGGCTTTTTCAAAGCCATTTGTGACTCCGGTGGGGGGCGCGATATGGTAAGATTCTTAGAGGCTACCATATCGCACGCCCAGGTTCCCCCCCCACGCTTCGTTTCACTCTGCGTGGGGAAAAGAATATACATTGTTTTTTTATTTTTCAAAAGGCGCCCAAATTGTACTGATTTCGCTTCAGCCTGTCAAGGTACGCTTCACTATCGCGCGCTTTTGGACATATCTATGCAGATACTGTCCAAAAACCTTAAACTTATCTTTTACAACAAAGTTTTCGAATACATCATCCGAAGGTCTTACACAACCTACACTCATGTTAGCACATTAGTGATAAAAATTGTCAAGTATTAAAAAGTCCCATCATCTATTTTTCACTCCCAAATTACCGATTAATGTATTTTGATTTGAATTTGCAAACGATTTGCATAACCACTTTATCCTTTAGCAAATATAATGTCGACACATAAATTGCCCCACCCGCGATAACCATAAAGAGCATAAGCAAAAATTCCTGTATTTTGGCTCGTTGAATGTCAGATTGTAGCCCCGAAATGAATAACATAACGCCTAAGAGCAGTGAGGACGCAACGACTATTTTTAGAAAGTCAATGAGAACGGCCTTTGTTATAGAAAAGCATCCATGTGTTTTTCGGCACATAACGTAAACATTAACATATGCAGCTACCGCAGATGAGGCAGCCACTCCAATAATTCCAAATGACCTTATCAATGTCGCACTCAGCACTACATTGACAATAATCGATATTATTGCAGCAATCACAGGAGTTTTTGTGTCTTTATAAGCAAACAGTATCGATGACATTATTTTTGATAAAACTAATGCTGGTAATCCACAAGCTGTCACTTTCAAAATATTAGAGGTAAGATCTATAGCATGATAATCAAACTTGCCATGTCCATATAGCAACGATATCATTAAATATGACATTGCTATAAATCCAATAACCGATGGTAATGTAAGACGCATCGTAAATAATAATGATTTATTTTGGATCTCTTTTATTTCGTTTTTCTGATTTTTGCTAATCTTGCTTGCTATTTCAGGCAACAAAATTGTGCCCATCGTAACTCCAAATAGAGAAAGGGGTAACTGGACGAATCTGTCCGCACAAGCTAGACAGGTTATGCATCCTGTTTCTAAAAATGATGCAAAGAATGTCCCTGCTAACACATTGATTTGCGCCACCCCGGCGCCAACCAGTACTGGTAACATTTTTTTTAAAAAAGTTTTTACTTTTGGGCTCCTTCTTATTGTTGAAAATCTAGGAGATGGAAAGTTCTGGTATTTAACGCATGAAAACATATATAAAAACATAAATACCCCAGCAACTAACGTTCCATAGGAATATCGTCTTCCAGCGCTTGTCAAATCTTGACAGACAAACAGTGAGCCAATGAGTATGATGTTGACGAAGATAGGAGCTAGCGAAAAGATAAAGAATTTTTGTCTAGAAATCAGAATTCCGCTATACACAGTTGATAATGAAATAAAAGCAATGCTAGGAAATATTATTCGAGTAAATTCGGTGGTTAACGCAAGTTTTTCGGGATCTGAGGCAAAACCAGGAGCCATAAGAATCGTGAACTCTTTTGCAAACAGAAAAACGATAATGCTGATAAACAACATAATCCAAGATATTAAGGTAAATATCCTTGATGCAAAATATCGCGCTCCTTTAAATTTTGAATATGATATGTAATCCGTATAGTATGGTACAAAAATTGATTGAAAGCCCCCTTCTGCAAAAAACCTTCTAAAAAAACTTGGAAACTTAAATGCAGTGGTATATGCATCCATCTCAACAGACGCCCCCAAAAAGTGTAGTAGCAATATTTCTCTAATCAGACCGAACAAACGACTAACTAAGGTTAGTCCATTCATTGTCAGAAAATTTCTCACAATTCCCATTGCTTGAGATAGACACAACATTCGTTCTGACATTTTACGTCTTTGAATACATCAGTGCAATTACAACTTTAATAAAAACCACGCTAAAACTGCTCGTGCCAGACAGCGTCCTCACAAATTGGAATTTTTCAGACGACAAGGAGCTGGATATGAACGCGGATATAAAGCATGTAGTCAGCAAATCCGAGACCTATTTTACAGAAACATTTATTAGCCAGATTACATAGGAAGACTGAGTCTTATATAGCAAATAGATAAAGATGTTAGAGCTCCAGATAGCCTTTGGTTCAGCCGAGCAGAACTCTTTTTTGTTAATCTATTTACCAAAAAATCTCCTCTGCATATCATTAATCAAACGTCTGTTATAATCAGCTTGAAGCTTTCCCAGAGGATTTAGACTAGCCTTATATCGATCCAAATCCATTTGCTCTCTATTTGGAGCATTTAATTCTTCGTATTTATTACGCTCTTCTTCAGTCGATACAAAAATACTAAGCTTACCATTCTCTAAAAGATCTGCCAAATCTTTATAAAAGTTGATCTCTTGTAACTCCATTTCGACCGAGCTTTGGTCATAAAACATAAATTGATACTT
>CACYDS010000083.1 GCA_902773285.1 uncultured Pseudomonadota bacterium
GGATTTTAAGTAAATTTCTTGGCATGCTGTCCTTAATTGGGCAGTAGACTATAGCGGATTGGGGGATCCGGGCAACAGAATTCCCCCGTTTTATTGTGGAGAGTGGATAGGTGGCAAAAAAGTTGGATTACGGTTTTTTGTTGAGAAAAGCATCAATATCGGTTGTAAAAGAGATCATAGAACAAATTGCAAACGAAGGCTTATATAAAAAACAACACATATACATAACATTTGCATTAAATCATCCTGACGTGAAGATTTCTAAGTTATTAAGAAAAGATTACGATGACGAAATGACTATCGTTTTACAATATGAATTTTGGGATTTAGTTGTCGATGATTATGGATTTTCAGTCAGTCTTGCATTTGAGCATTCTGATGAAACGATATATGTTCCTTTTGCCGCTATGATTTCTGTTAGTGATCCGTCTGAAGATTTCACTCTAGAATTTACTCCAAATTTCTCTGACCTCAAGCCTAAGATGGAGGTCCCTCCAGCAAGTAAGTCTGACGGTAAGGTTATATCATTAGATATATTCAGAAAAAAATAGATGAACAACAAGGAATGTCAAAAACTTATTGATCACTTACTAGGTGACTATGTTGTCGATTCTGAAATCTCAGGTTCGTATGTTTATATTGAGATAAATATAGATAATTTGCTTAGAGCGCTAACCATCCTAGCCACCAGTTCGACTATATTGTTTTCATCATTATTCGATTTGTTTGCAGTGGATTATCGAAAAAAGCAGGGATATATTTGCCTATATTATCACCTGCATAGCTTTAAAATTGATAAATCCATTTTTGTTTTAGTAAAACTTCAGAAAAACTTAGACATCCAGAGCGTCACAATTCTGTTCAGGAATGCGGAATGGTATGAGCGAGAAGTATTTGAAAAAATCGGAGTCAATTTTATCAACCATCCAGATTTGCGTCCGATCCTTTCTGTTTTGTAAGGAAACATAGCTACACTACAACGCTTTTTGTATTGCTATTTGTATATTTTTTATATACAAAAGTACATATAAAATATTTTAAAAGGAGAAAAGACAATTATGTTGTTTTTTAATAAAAGTTTGTTCACTCTTTCGTTTGTAGCGTGTACTGCTGCAATAAATTGCAATGCTACTGAGAATGATATAAAGGATACTAAACTGGAGCTGTCAGCAAAACAAATACCGGATGTATCAAAAATTTTGCCTCCGATAGGGCAGTATGTAGAAAAGATGAAAAATGTAACAGAACGGTACAAAGATGTTTTCAATAAAATGAGCGAAACAGAGGTGCAAAAACGCGTAGAAAATGCTAAACAAAAAGCTTTGAACTTTTATGCAGATATCTTCGGAGTGGAGCTTTCTGAGGTAACAGAATACAACACGAATTTTACAACAGAACAGACTTTAATTTGGATTGCGAAAGAGGTAATAAACAATGGACAGTATGAATTCGCTACCAATGAAGATGAACTACTACTCCATAGTGATATGGATGCGCTTCACGCTGAGGAAAGAGACGATCTGATTGAATGTTTCAATTCAGACTCAAAGAAGGCATTTCCAAGCCTCGACAAAGTATCAGAGTTATGCAAAATTCGTTGCATGTACAACTCTCCAAATTTTGCGGCAATTATAGTTCATGAAACTGGACATGTTTTGGATTATGCCTATAGGGTACTGCTTAAGATTAGAAACAAGACAATGGGGCCAGAAAATAGTTTGTTGTGTGAGGAGGCTATCTCTGTATTTTTTGAAACAATTTATCAGCTCAAGAATGACCGAGATTTTATTCTTGAAAGATTGACCGACCTTTATCAAATTTGCTTTGAACAAGCCTACGTAGAATGTATAAAAAAACGTAGCATTCAAGACAAATTGCATGCCCCAGACACATATCAAAAAGTCAGCAAATTGTCCAATTGGGTGTGCTATAACCCTATGAATGGTTTTAGTACGGAAAATTTTACACAATTTAAGACAGAGACGCTAAAAGAATATCCAGAATTAAGTTTTGTATTTGATTTGTGGGATAAACAAACTGAAAAAATAGGATTGACACCTGGAATTATACATAGACTAACAATACCGTTGTTACCAACTACAGGTATTCATCATGTGCTTGAAATATACAAGCAAGGTGCAAAAAAATTGCCCACCGATATAACTGCAGGTAAACTAAGCCAATATGTTAAATATGTTCCTCATGCGTATCGCACATTGAAGATATATGACCACTTAAACTCAAGCAAAAGTGTGTTTGTTGAGCTGGATAACATCGTCAAAAATGTACCGGATATAATGTCCGCAAAAGAATTAAAAGATTTCCTTAAGCTTATTGGCTTATAAGAAAAACTAGTGGGCTCTGCCAAAAAAGTAGAGCTCTATACTAAATAATTCTCACTCTCTTTATTCACGATGCTGGCAACACAACTATCCGACCAGACGTTTAGTGATGTTTCGAGCATATCTATAACGCTGTATATCGGCAATATCATGCCCAGAAGTGGCATTGGGACATCCATCGACGAGAGTAAGGATGCGCTTAAAAAGAAACACCCCATAGGCACCCCAGCATTTCCCACAGCGGCCAACGTTGATATCAGTATCCAGGTGAGTATCGTAAGACCTGATATCTCGATGCCATAGTTTTGCATAATGTACACTACAGTAGTGAATATAAATGCTGCGCATCCATTCATATTTATTGTTGTACAAAGTGGCAAAACAAATCGACTTACTTCTTGCTTTACTCCAAGACGTTGCTCGGCTGCTTCTATAGTCAATGGCAGCGTCCCGGACGAAGATTTCGTGAAAAATGCAACGGATAAAACCGGCATCATAGCTTTGAAATTTCTCAGTGGATTAATTTTTTTTACAGCTAAAACTGCGGGTAACACTACTAAACCTTGCAATATATTGGCGAGAATTATAACCAAAAAATATTTTCCCATTCCATTCAAATCCATCCCGTCTCTTAGCTCTTTAACACTAACCAGAACGAATCCGAATAATCCCAAAGGAAGGATTTTTACTATGAATTTTGTTATCGTGAAAAATATGCTGTGCAATCCATCAAAAAATGATTTTAAGACCTCTTTTGCTTTGGTGTCCTCTATTGATCTTATAGAAATTCCAAATATGACGCTTATCAGTAATATGCTCAACACTTTATGTTCGGAAAATGCTCCAATTATGTTGTCTGGGATAATTTCCAATAGATACTTTGTGTAATCCGTGTTTACAATACTATTTTCTGGGGTATCGAAGTTCATTCCAACATTCGACGGACTTATTATCAAATACAGTATCGCGCTCACTGTTGCCGCGACTACGGTTGTCGTTAATGTGTATTTTAATGCTTTTCTCCATAACCTGTTCATGGTTTTATCCGAACCGCTTCCTGTTAATGCAACGATTACAGATAATGAAATTATCGGCATACTGATGCACTTGAATATTCTTATAAAGATTTCGGAGCAACTTTTCCCAATTTGCTCAACAATCCCAATTTCGGATAACCCACCGATTACTCCGAGCGTGATGGCTACCAGATAAAATATCCACTTACTTGAATGTATTCCACAGCATTGATTATGCTCGCACATCGCTTTACTCCATCAAATCTTTCAAAAATTTCTCCACCGAGAATAGCTCAAAATCCTTTTCTGTTTCACCAATTCCAACGCCATATATAGGGAGTTTAAACTCGTTAACCACACGCACCAGCGCTCCACCTTTCGCATTACCATCCATCTTGTTCAGTATCAGTCCGGTGATCGGATGAATTTTCTGAAATTCCTTAACTTGTTCAGCCATATTTTGACCGGTCGTCGCATCTAAAACTAAAATAACTTCATGAGGCGCTGTTTCATCAATCTTTTTCAAAACGCGGTGTATCTTAGCAAGCTCATTCATAAGGTTTGTGTTGTTCTGCAATCTTCCTGCCGTATCTATTATTAAAACATCGCTTTTAGAATTGCTTAACGCTTCATAAGCCAAGCTTGCCGGCTCTCTCGGTTTCTCTGGATTAGCATTTCCGCAAAAAATCCTGCAATTCAGCTTGTTTGCCCAAACAACAAGTTGCTCAGTCGCTGCTACCCGAAATGTGTCGCAGGCAACGATATCTACAGACAATCCCTGTCGCTTGAAATGATAAGCTAATTTCGCAACAGTTGTGGTTTTTCCACTTCCATTAACTCCTTCCAAGACAATCACGAACGGATGCTTATCTGAATTAATTTTGATATCTGTTATTAACGGAGCAATTATTGTCTCTATTTTACTTTTTAATGCTTTCGTAATTTCACCATCAGAACCTATCTCCTTAGCTAGCTCTGTTGATAACCTAGTTCCGAAATCGGCTTCTATCAAAATTTCTTCCAGCTCTTCATTATTTCTACTTAAAGTTAGGTTCTTGAAGATCGATTTTAATTTTTTAAAGAATGACATAAAACTTCCTACACATCAAATCTTTCAACCTTGGCTCCGCAATGATTGAGTTTTTCTTCTATATTCTCGTAGCCGCGGTCCAAGTGATATAGTCGATTCACAATAGTTTCACCTTCTGCAACAAGTCCAGCAATTACAAGCGAAACTGAGGCCCTTAAATCTGTTGCCATAACTTGAGCTCCAGTTAATTTTTCTACACCATTAACAACGGCAGTTTTGCCATGAATGGTAATATCAGCACCCATCCTAGCTAGTTCTGGAATATGCATAAATCTATTCTCAAATATGTTCTCCGTTATCGATGAGCTACCATTAGCAAGCGACATTAGCACAGTATACTGCGCTTGCAAATCCGTTGGGAATCCTGGATATGGCGCGGTTTGTATCGAAATTGGGTGAATATCCGCTTCTCTCCTATACACCAAAACACCATTTTCCTTTTTCTCGCAAGAAATTCCCGCTAAATTCAGTGTCTCAAAAAATGATGTCAAATGTTCATATTTGCAATTTTTGAGCAAAACTTGCCCATTAGTTACAGCTGTCGCTATAGCGTATGTTCCGGCTTCAATTCTATCTGGGATTATCTCGAATTCTGTGCCACAAAGCTCATTAACACCTTCTATTGTAATAACCGATGTTCCGGCCCCCGTAATTTTTGCACCCATTTTTCTTAAAAGTTCGCAAAACGCCTCTACCTCCGGTTCCATCGCGGCATTTATAAGCCTCGTCGTCCCACGAGCTAAAACTGCCGCCATCAGTATGTTCTCGGTTCCAGTTACCGTAACAACCGGAAATGTTATATCGCAACCAGTTAATCCTTTCGCTGTATTCGCTTTAATATAACCATTTTCTATTGAGATATCAGCCCCCATTAGTTCGAGAGCTCTTATATGCAAATCAACCCCACGGGTACCGATAGCGCACCCACCAGGAAGTGAAACCGTAGCAATGCCACATCGTGCGATCAATGCCCCTAAAACCAAAATCGAGGCACGCATTTTCCTAACAAAATCATATGGAGCTATTGCGGATTTTATATTCCGTGAGGATAAGGCTAAAGTATGTATACCTTCATAATTTATTTCTGTTCCAAAACAAGCAAGAAGTTCTAACAGCGATTTCACATCGGCTAAATTTGGAACATTTTTATATATCATCTTGTCTGATGTGAGTATTGATGCAACAAGCGCGGGTAATGCCAAATTTTTTGCCCCACTGATTTCGATCTCGCCATTTAGCTGGTTACCACCAACTATCCTCATACCTTGTAGCATCCCAAACATAAAAAAAAATACCACTACCGCCCTCATTTTATTGTGTTTGTCTCTGATGATCAAATATTATTTTTGTGATTATATAAGTTCATAACTTATGAGATAAGAATTGGCTTGTGGATAGGTTATCTCGCTCACCAACAAGCCAACTTTTGTAACTTATACACAACTTTGCGATTTTGGTGAATTTGATGTAAAATCATAGGATACGAGGTTTTGTGGATATTGTATGCCTATCACTTGCTATTTGTTATCACCAAGGGGGTATTGTTCTGGTGTAACCAGGGCCGTAAACATGGCTAACCAGGTTCTGAAGTTATACGGTAGTTTTTATGTAACTGAGGATGTTATCCACAATAGAGTCTTTGTTAAACAATTGGAAAAACAAGGAATGACGAAGGTTGATTCAATAGAGGATATTCCCGATGGGGCAACGGTTTTGTTTTCCGCTCACGGCGTTTCTCCGCAAGTTGTCGATAGAGCAGAAAAGAAGGAACTGACAGTAATAGATGCGACTTGTCCGATAGTAAAATCCATCCAAAATGAAGTCAAATTAGCAAGCGAACAAGGCAAAAAAATCGTCATTATTGGACACAAATCTCACGCAGAGATAGTTGCTCTGATGGGATACGCCAGCAATACGAAATTTTATGTTGTTTATAATGAAATTGATATAGACTTACTTCCAGATTTTTCAGACGATGAAGTGGTGTATTTTACCCAGACTACTCTCGATTATTCCATGGTAGAGCGAATTGTAACTAAGTTAACAGAAAGGTTTCCTGGAATAAAATCCGGAAGCAAGAATAATGTGTGCTATGCCACAAGGGAGCGTCAGGATGTTGTGAGGGAAGTTGCGAAACAAATTGATTTGTTGATAGTCATCGGCTCGTCTCATTCCTCGAACGCAAAACGACTAATTGAAGTTGCCCTTGATTCTGGCGCTAAGAAAGCCATTTTGATTGATTCAAAGGACGACTTTGATGTTGATGAGCTATGTAATGTAAAGTCAATGGCGGTGACATCTGCAGCCTCAACTCCAGAAGAGTTAGTGCAAGATTTAGTAGAATCTTTGCAGGAAAAATTCGATATTGTGACGAGGGAATTTAGGCTTCACGATGACGCAGAAGGATAAGACAAAGTTAACTCCAATGTTGCAACAATATTGCAACGAAAAGGAGAACTATCCAGATACCCTGTTGTTGTATAGGTTGGGTGATTTTTATGAGCTGTTTTTTGAAGATGCTGAGATTGCATCGAAAGAATTAGGGTTGGTTTTGACCAAACGGAATGATGCGCCTATGTGCGGTATTCCTTGGCATGCTTCCGAAATGTACCTAACAAAATTGATCAAAGCTGGGTACAGAGTTGCTATTTGCGAACAAATGGAAACTCCAGAAGAGGCAAGGAGAAGAGGTGGGTCAAATGCGACTATTGAACGCAAGGTAACGCGAATAATTACCAAAGGCACGCTTATCGAGCAAGAGCTTTTAGTTGGGAAGCAAAATAATTTTCTTTTGGCTATATCAGGTATTGGTAGCGATGGCACGATAGCAATAGCTTATGCTGATATTTCGACAGGTAGATTTATTGTTGATGAGCTTCCTGTTTCTGAGCTTTTATCAACATTGGCTAAAGTGGAACCTTCGGAAATTATTTGCAACGACAGTTTGCTGACCAACAAGGAAATTTTAGAGATTTTGGATAGCTATAAATCAATAATTAGGCCTATCCCTAGTTCTAAATGCGCGCAAAATGCTGGACAAGAGCGTTTAGCAAAATTTTTTGGGGTCAAATTTATAGATTCTTTTGGCAATCTTTCGAATCGAATTATTGAGGTTGCTTCGGCGATTGTAGATTATGTAGTAGAAGTCTATAAGTCAGATAAGGTTAATCTCACTTTTCCAAAACTAGTAAGGCGTTCCGAACATGTTGGGTTGGACAATTTTACTAGAAAGAGCTTGGAACTCACAACGTCGCAATCTGGAGATAAAAAAAGCGCATTGTTGTATAATATCGATAAAACCAAGACAGCACAGGGAGGAAGAATGCTTGCGAGGTGGCTTATGGAACCTCTGGCAAGCGTAGAAAAAATTAACAAACGCTTGGATTTCGTCGAATTTTTTTTTAAAAATGTAGGACTGTTGTCTGTGTTAGATATGCATCTCGCAGGATTTCCTGATATTGAGCGTTCGATAACAAGGATAGTAATGGGGAAAGCTAGTCCGAGAGACTTGAAGTGTATTGCTGTATCGCTAAGAAAAGCTTTAGACCTTGATAGGTATACTGTCAGATTTCCAGAATTAAAAAATTTGAGACTCTCATTTGACAAAAGCGAAAGCATTATTGAAACGCTAGAAAAGGCGCTGACAGATGAGGTTCCATTTTTCGCAAGAGATGGAGGATTTATACGTCGCGGGTTTGATGCGGAATTGGATGAGCATATTAATTTCTTAAAAAATGGCGAATCTGTAATAAAAGAACTTCAGATGAGGTATGTTAAAGAAACAGGTATATCAACATTAAAGATAAAAAATAATTCACTAATAGGATACTTCATAGAAGTATCCCCTAATTTCGCTTCCAGGGTTCCCTACAATTTCGTACACAGGCAATCATTAGCAACTAGCCTGAGGTATAGCTCGTCTGAATTGAATGAAATCGCAAACAAAATTTACTCGGCAGAATCAAATGTTAAGAGACGAGAGTTAGTGCTTTTCGAAGATCTGGTTAAATTAGTAGTAAAAGAAGAAGATAATATCCGGAAATTGTCAGAAAATATTTCTTTCATAGATTTGTGTTCTTCTTTTGCGGAGTTAGCGATCGAAAAGCGCTATGTTAGACCAGAACTTACCTATGAAAAAGTTCTTGAAATAAAGAATGGAAGGCACCCCGTTGTAGAAAATAACTTGAATAGCACTGGCGCAAATTTTATCGCAAATGATTGCGATTTTTCTCAGACATCGTTTGTGTCCATCTTAACTGGCCCGAACATGGGCGGGAAAAGCACATATTTAAGGCAGAATGCAATAATCATTATTATGGCGCAGATAGGCTCATTTGTGCCAGCTGATTATGCAAAGATTGGCGTTGTAGATCGTATATTTAGTCGAGTTGGGGCCTCCGATGATATATCTTCAGGACGGTCAACCTTTATGGTAGAAATGATAGAAACCGCCACGATTTTGCAACATGCTACTGAAAAATCCTTTGTAATTCTCGACGAAATAGGCCGCGGGACATCCACGTATGACGGGTTAGCGATAGCTTGGGCAGTCGTTGAGGATATCGTGACCAGAATAAAGAGTAGGACGATTTTTGCAACACACTACCATGAATTAAATGGATTAAAAGCTACACAACCGGATGTGAAATTTTTATCAGTTACAGTTAAAGAGTGGAATAATCAGATCGTCTTTTTACACAAAATAAAAGAGGGTTTTTCTGATAAATCCTATGGAATCAATGTCGCATCATTAGCTGGTTTTCCGAAGAATGTTGTAAATAGAGCTGAAGAGATATTGAAAAGTTTTGTATAGTGTGTTATTCTAAATATTGTAATGGGGTATGGAATGAATGCGGAGTTAAAATATGAGATTTCAAAGTAATCTTGCTGTAAAAGATAAGAGTCGCACTGAACTATATTTTTCTTCCAGGCGATATGTTAATCCAACACCCCATAAAAATTTAAACCGAAGTTTTTTATCAACATACGAAAAAGGTATTTCTGCCGAGCGGATTGCTGCAAAAGTACTTCAAGATGAAGGATATGAAATTTTAGGACACCGGATAAGAACTAGCTATGGAGAAATCGATCTTTTAGCAAAAAAGGAAAACGAGGTTGTCGCAATTGAAGTTAAGCAACGCAAAACTATGTCTGATGCAAAATGCTGCATATCTTTCAGACAACAAAAGAGAATTCTAAACGCGCTTCTATTTATTGCCAGTCAACGGAATAAACCATTTGAAAACTATCGCATCGATGTAGTATGCTTAGACGCAGTTGGCAGATTTGAACATATAGAAAATGCGTTTGCAATTGAAGCTCTTGTTGCTTGTTAGCCCAGTTATTATATCCGGATGCGTCCCCATCATAATAGGCGGAGGAATGGTTGCCGGCGGTTATACAGCTGTGCGAGAAAAAAAACTTGGAGATACATTAAACGATTCTAAAATTGATATAGAAATCAAAAATAGGCTATATAAAATAGATCATAAACTTCAAAGTGATGTTTCTGCGGTTACTGATCATGGCAGTGTTTTGTTAACAGGAGTAGTATCCAATCCCGAATGGGTCGGTGTGGCAGAGCGGGAAGTCTGGGCTATAAAAGGAGTATCAGAAGTTAATAACCATATCATGGTTGGCAATTTTTCTGCGACACAACTTGTAAAAGATGATTACTTAACAACAGCTTGCAAAACGGCGTTGGTTTGCGAAAAAGATGTGCGTTCTGTGAACTTTAAGATAAAGACATATGATTCAGTAGTATATGTACTTGGCATTGCCCGCACTGAGGGAGAACTGCGGACGGTATTAAATGTTATACAGAAGGTCAAAGGCGTTAAAAAGGTCGTTTCGTACATAAAGTTGATTTAGTGATGTCGATACCGCAGCATATAGCATTCATAATGGATGGAAATTCAACTTGGGCAAAAGAGAATAATAAGCCAGTTATGGATGGTTATCTCGCTGGTATGCGCACTATGGCCCAGACGATTTTGGACGCCAAGGAGCTAGGAGTAAAATATGTGACGTTTTATGCCTTTTCTATGGAAAATTGGGGACGTCCACAAAAATGGGTATCAGATTTTATGGCTCTCGCATTGCGTTTTTTTAAAAATGACAAATCCATAAAAGAAGTTCTACAAGCAGGGGCCAAACTTAAAGTTATTGGCGATATCACAAGATTATCTCAAGAAGTTCAAAACATTTTAAATGAGTACATTGAAAGAACAAAAAATCACTCAGACATAACTGTGCAGATTGCTATAAGCTATGGAGCCAGGGATGAAATTGCCAGAACAGTACAAAAGATGCAGAAACAAGGTATAGACTTTACTGTCGACAATATTTCAAATAACCTTGATACAGCTGGAGTTCCTGATCCAGATTTAATCATTAGAACCAGTTCCAAGCAGAGGTTGAGCAATTTTTTATTGTGGCAATGTTCATATAGTGAATTATATTTTTCAAATCTTCTCTGGGGAGATTTTAATAAAGCTGAATTGAAAAAAGCGATAGACGAGTATTCCAAGAGAGAGAGGACTTATGGTAAATAATTTCGTTTTACGGATGCTTAGCACCATTACTTTTGCCCCCTTAATAATTTATGTTTTATACCTGGGGGGTATTTATTTTCAGATGTTAGCACTAGTTTGTTTATTTTTAATGTTATACGAATGGTTTTCTATGAACTGCAAAAACAAACTGCCATTATTTATTAGTTTTGCTTTAGGTTTGGGAGCATTTGCACTTTCAAAAGTTATCACGACTAGCATTTCGATCTATGATATACGTCACGTTATGTATGCATTTTGTATAACGCTAATTTGTTGTCTACTATTGATGAATAATCAAGGCAAAATGATAAGAATTTTTGCGGGAGCAATGCTTTCGCTCGTAGGCTATATGATAATTCACATGATCGTTGCAGCGAAACCATATGGCGCACCCGTTAAAGATTTAGCTATGTTCGCCGGAAGCATAATAGTGTCAATGGTTATAACTTTTTTGCTAGACAAAAAAACAAAGGAAACTAAATTTTTTATAGCAGGAATTATATATATATTGATTCCGATGCTGTATATAACTTTTAAAGCCCTTGAATTGAGGGAAAATTTCTTCAAAATAGCAATTTGGATTTTGACAATCGTCTGGAGTTGCGATATTTTTTCATACCTCGGAGGCAGATTGATTGGAGGTGCCAAATTAGCTCCACAAATCAGCCCAAACAAGACCTGGTCTGGAGCAATAGCAGGGGCAGTAGCTACAATAACATGGTCCTATTTTGCAATAAGTAAATTCATGCAGATTGACAATATGTATGTATTAAGTATCACTGCAATAATGATAATTGCGGCAATTTTCGGGGATTTATTAGAATCCAAAGCAAAGAGAATACTGAATGTCAAAGATTCTGGCAACATAATTCCAGGGCATGGCGGAATACTTGATCGGTTAGATAGTTTACTTATGGTTTTATACGTATTTGTCATTGCGGAAATATTATGTTTTTTTAAATCGGATTTAAATATGTTGTTAACTTCAGCTAAGTGAGTGTAATGAAAACAGTTGCTATTTGGGGATCAACAGGAGTCATTGGAAAAAAAGCTTTCAAAATTGCTATGAATTCGGGATACAGGATAGTAGCAATAATCGGAAACAAAAATCATAAATTGCTGATGGAACAGGCGAAGCTAGCAAAACCGGAATATGTCGGTGTTGCTGATAAAAACGCATACAAAATGGTTCAAGATATATTGCCGGCAAATGAAATTGAAGTTTTAACAGCGACGGAATTTGCCAATTTGGCTCAACTCGATGTCACTTGTAGCGTAATGGCTATTGCCGGACACGCCAGTTTGATCCCTACTTTCTCTTGTGTCGGACACGCACAAAGACTAGCTATCGCATCTAAAGAGGCGATAATTTCTGGTGGTAAATTGTTGCAGCAGTTTGCAAAAGAAATGGGTACAGAAATTATACCAATTGATTCTGAGCACAATTCGATCTTGCAGTGTTTAATTGGAGAAAACAAAACAAGCATAAAAGAACTGATTTTGACTGCTTCGGGCGGAGCATTTGCCGATTTGGAAGAAAAGGAACTTCAAAATGTGACCTTGCAAGATGCTTTACAACACCCTAACTGGACTATGGGGATAAAAAATACAATTGATAGCGCAACATTGTTTAACAAGGCTTTAGAGCTTATAGAGGCATCTTATTTGTTTGACTGCGATATAACAAAGATAAAAGCTATTATTCATCCTGATTCGATAATTCACGCAATAGTGAAATTTATTGATAATTCATACAAATTCCTGATGTCTTTCCCAGATATGGAATTACCAATTTCTTATGCCTTAAATTATCCAAAACGCACTGAATGTGATTTGCCGGAATTGAATTTGGAACAAATAGGAACCCTAGATTTTAAAAAACCTAAAGAGTGGCAGAAACGAAATATTGATTTAGCTTATCAAGCAGTAAAAGAAAAGAAAGTTATAGCTTTTAATATTGCAAATGAAATTGCAGTTTCGCAATTCATTAAAGGTAAATTGCAATTTACTGAAATATATAAATATGTACTCAACACCCTAGAGCATGCGCAGGAAGAGCATGTAAATTCACTTGAGGATATCCAGGCTATAATTCAAGCCATAAAAAGAGGGGAAGCATAAGCCAGAGTGTGGGAGGGCGTCCCGCGTGGTACACTATTACTTGATCGCAACAAGTTAACATGGCAACCATGCGACTGCGCCCTATTCAGGTTTTTCTTGTATCTGCTCTAAAATTTTGCGAGCTACGGCGATTTCAGCCTCTTTACGAGAGTGTCCTGAGGCTTTTGCGGTTCTGTTAAGTGCAGTTACGCTAAGTGTATATACAGGCTCATGAGCAGATCCAGCTATACTTAACACCTCATATCGCGGCATATCTCCGGAAAGGCGCTGGCATATCTCTTGTAGCGTAGTTTTTGGATCCTGAGCTTCATCATTGTAGCTATCAATCTTATCCTTCCACAAGTTGAGTATTACGTCTCTCACCTTGCTATAACTTGAATCTATAAAAATCGCCCCCAAAATAGCTTCCATCGCGTCAGCTAGTACTGTCTTATTCGATTTTAAGTGGTTCCCAGCTGTATGTATTACCTTATCTATCCCAATTGTTTTGGCAATTTCGTGGCAAGTTTCCGCACAAACAAAGGCTGCTTGCATTTTTGCCATAGTCCCTTCTTTTCCAGAAGAATTTCTATATATATGCTCCGATATAACCAACCCTAGCACCCTGTCTCCCAAGAATTCTAGTCTTTCGAATGGAATCGCATATCTTTTTATACTTGAATGATGCAACGCCTCGTTTAGCACATTCTTATTAGAAAAGTTATATCCTAATTCTCGTTCTAAGTTCTTCATTTAATAGTCGTGAAAAAACGTTCAAATCTCATCGAAAATGGCCATTTTAACACCTCGTACCACGAACATTCGGATGAGAAAAATATAAACATTGCTTTGCCCATAATGTTATTCAATGGCACAAATCCTACTTTCTCAATTACTCTGCTATCTTGTGAATTGTCTCGATTATCGCCCATCATGAAATAGTGTCCTTCCGGAACTACAAACGGTCCGACATTATCCAATGAAGCTTTTCCAAAATCAACTCGTTTTATTATTATATGCTCGTAGCCATTTGGCAGTTTTTCTATATACTTCTTATGGACGACATATTCATTCCTGTCCATTATTGAAAATTCACCAACTTCTTTAGTTTCTAGTGCTTTGTCGTTGATATAAACTATCCCCTGTTTTAGCTCGATTTTGTCTCCCGGGACGCCAATCACACGTTTTATATAATTCAGATTGCGATCTTTTTCATTTCTAAACACAACAACTTCTCCAGCTTTGGGGCGTCCAGCTCCAATTAACCTATTGGTAATTTTAGGCAATGGAAATGTAAAGGTTCCTATCCTAAAAGAATCGTTCGAATAGCCATAACAATATTTGTTTACAAACAAGAAATCTCCAACTAGCAATGTCGGAACCATAGAGCCAGACGGAATTTTAAACGGCTGAATCAAAAAACAACTTACTACAACAAATACTCCTAAAACAACCGCCCACTCTTTTAAGTTCTGCTTAGCAATCTTTTTGAATTGTTCTTTTTGCATGCTTCATAGCTTTCTATGTACCTAAAACCGACTTAATTTTATAACAATTTTGCAGAATTTTAAATGTTAATCAGTGAAAATAATTACATTGAAAAATCAAGCGCTACGTATATAGGCACTGATACTGAAACGCCCCCCGCATTTTTTTAGTGGGGGGGGTGACTTAGTATTTCCCTGTTATCTGAGTTACTTTATCAGCAGGTAATTATCAGCAGGTAATGGTTCAGCCAAACCGTCCAATAATTCAAGCAAGTCTTGATACTTTCCTGGAGTTTTATAGTCATAGTTTTCTCCTTTAATGGGCTTCCAGTCATTGACGTCCTCTAGTGTGTTCTTGCTATAAGTATGTGTTAATTTGGCAACATTCGTAATATATATCAGGCTGTTTTGGTATTCAATAACAGTTGGGTCCCAGCAGATTGTTTGGATTGTAGGGAATCTCGGATGCTTTTTTTCTATCTTACGGTCCAAATCCATGCATATTGGATAGGAATAAGTATTAAACTGTTGTCTACCTAACGTAAATAGTTTATTCTTTGGTTGTGCAAACGAGTGCCTAACTCCTTGGTTTGCTGAATAGCGGTATTGGAGCAACATGTCATCTAGATTCAGAGCTTCGACGTATTCTATTATGGTATTTCTAGCGTTTTCTAACATTGAAGGAAGTTTTAAATTGACTTCAGCTTGCAGCTTCTCTTGCAAATAACTATTAATTGTATGATACAAAACATTAGCTATTGGTTGTTCGGGCCAGGTAATATTGTTACTCTGCAACTCGATTTTCTCGATCGCCGTCTGTAATGCTTTCTTCGCCTTTTTCAATAAAACCCATTCTGGATTTTTCTGGAAAGCCTCTAATGCTTGTTTTACCTGTTTTTGCTGCTGCAAAATTTGTTCATATGCTTTTACAGATTCTGAATTTGTGGATTTTGCGCTGTTAAGGACTTTTTCGGAATTTTCAATTGCTGTTTGCAATTGAGATATAATTAGTTCGTAGGTTTTTTCAAGACGCTTCTTTTGTCTTTCTAGTGCTGTGCTTTGTTTTTTTGAGTCTTTCGTATCTTGATCTACATAAAGTTGTGCTATTCTGTCATAGCAGCATTGCGCCGTTTCTGCTGCGTCTTTACGGTAGGAATAGTGATATTCATCATTTATCATCAAGTTAACATAGTTATATAACATCAGTGCATTCCAATTTGCTGCGGTGTATCCTCGATAATCTGTGTTTTTGAA
>CACYDS010000084.1 GCA_902773285.1 uncultured Pseudomonadota bacterium
AGGTCAGCGCCAGAATGGCGCTGAGCATATGCATACCTGGACGGGCCAATTGGCGCGATGTGGTAAGATATAAACATACCACATCGCACTCCCTTGAAAAATGTGTTAGAATTATATCAAAGATTTTTGAAAGGAGTGATCAAAATGAATTACAACGTCAATCAAAGTCCAATAGTAGGTGAAGGAAACGGTCTGCAGAGGTATATGATATCTGTTTTCAACAAGATGTTTATTGCTCTTTGCTTAACTGGTCTTATTTCGTTCGCCTGTGTATCTAATCCGGCGATTATGCAAGTTATGGCAGGGGGCTTTTCAATAGTGCTCATGATAGTTACACTGGGGATAGTGCTGTATCTATCTACGCAAATAACAAAAATACCGGCAGAGCGAGCTAGTATTCTGTTCTGGATATATTCCGCTTTAGTTGGTTTATCAATATCTCCTATATTCGTGATCTACACTGGGGAAAGCCTTGCGAATGCATTTTTCACTACAGCTATTTTCTTTGGCGGGATGAGTTTGTATGGATATGTGACCAAGAAAGACCTGACGGGAATTGGATCATTTATGACTGTTGGGCTATTCTCAATCATAATTGCATCCATAATAAACCTATTCATGAAGAGCTCGGCTCTGCAACTTGGGTTATCGGCAGTATCGATAGTGGTGTTCTGCGGATTAACGGCTTATGACATACAAAAAATCCGGACGTTTTATAATCCCTCAATGAGTGAAGAGGATATAAAGAAACACTCGATTATTGGGGCACTTGCACTTTATTTGGATTTTATCAATATTTTCTTAGCGTTACTGCGTCTAATGGGAAACCGGAAGTAATTATACGTTCCGTTTCACAATTAAATACGTTCTGGTGCGGCAATCAGGACGTATTTGTTTTAAATAAGTTTCACGTCAATCAAGGATTATCCAAAACAAATAGACGAATAAGACGGTTTTTTGATAACATAGACAAAGAAATTTCAATGATTGGTCAGGTATGAACTTTTCAGGCAAGACAGCATATAGAACGCATACGTGTGATGAATTGCGTATTGGCGACGCTGAAAAAGAAGTAACTTTGTGTGGATTTGTACATCGCATCAGAGATCACGGAGGATTACTCTTTATAGATTTACGTGATCACTATGGTATGACGCAATGTGTATTACAGGAAACAGGAGAAGCATTCAAGATAGCTGAAAATCTCAAGGATGAAACGATTATTTCAGTCACGGGAAAGGTAGTAAAGCGTTCAGCTGATACGATAAATCCAAATATGGCGACCGGAGAAATTGAGCTTTATATTGATAAGATAGAAATCTTATCTACGCCGGAGGCACAATTGCCACTGCAAATAAATGTTGAAAATGAATTTCCTGAAGATACAAGATTAACATATCGCTATCTTGACCTTCGTAAAAAAGAAAATCACGACAACATTATTTTGCGTTCTAAAATAATTTCGCACATACGCACCGAAATGACTAACTGCGGTTTTCTTGAAATTCAAACGCCAATTTTAACATCATCGTCACCAGAGGGGGCGCGAGACTATTTAGTTCCAAGCCGAATTTATCACGGAAGATTTTACGCTTTGCCGCAGGCGCCTCAACAATTCAAGCAGCTTTTAATGGTTGCCGGTTTTGACAGATATTTTCAAATAGCTCCTTGTTTTAGAGATGAAGATGCTCGAGCAGATAGGTCGCCTGGTGAATTTTACCAACTTGATATGGAAATGAGCTTTGTCTCACAAGAGGATGTTTTTGAAGCCATAGAGCCAGTCTTGCATAGTACTTTTACGAAGTTTGCTCCGCATGGTTACTCAGTAACCAATTATCCGTTCCCAAGGATTACTTTCGATGATGCTATGCTCCATTATGGATGCGATAAGCCAGATTTAAGAAATCCACTAATTATTGAGGATTTAACCGATGTTTTTAGGAAATCTGGATTTGCCGCATTCGCTACAGGAATAGAAAATGGGGCTAAAGTGCGTAGTATAAACGTTCCTGGATGTACAAGAGAACCACGAAGTTTTTTCGACAAGCTAAATGACTGGGCAAAAGAGCTCGGTTTACCAGGGCTTGGTTACATCTCATTGAGCAGTGACAATGAGTACAAAGGACCGATAGTTAAGTTTTTGAACGAACATGAACTTTCTGAGATTGCAAGGATAAATCACACTAAGCCCGGCGATGTTGTTTTCTTTGTTTGCGACAAAAATGCTTCGAGCCTGGCTGGAGCGGTGCGCACAAAGTTAGCAAATTCACTGAATTTGATCGAAACCAATACTTATAAATTCTGTTGGGTCGTCGATTTTCCAATGTATGAATACGATGAAGAGCTGAAGCAAATTGTATTTTCCCATAATCCATTCTCGATGCCACAAGGCGGTTTAAAAGCGTTGGAGACAATGAATCCTTTGGATATTAAGGCATACCAGTACGACATTGTTTGCAACGGCATCGAACTCTCTAGCGGAGCAATACGAAACCATGTCACTGAAATTATGTATAAAGCATTTGCAATAGCCGGATATGGCAGAGAAGTGGTAGATAATAAGTTTAGAGCTATGATTAAGGCATTCAAGTATGGAGCTCCCCCACACGGCGGTTGTGCCCCAGGAATAGACCGTATGGTAATGCTTTTGGCTAATACAGAAAACATACGCGAAGTTATCGCATTCCCATTCAATCAAAAAGCTGAAGATTTGATGATGGGGGCTCCGGCCGAAGTTACCCCACAACAACTAAAAGAATTGCATATTGCGATTTTACCTCAAATTAAAAAGTAAAAAATGTAGCTACCGGGAGCAACGAATTGCGACGCTCTCGGTAATATTTTATATATGTTGCGATGTTGGATAAAATAGCCAAAATTATAGAAAAGTCCAAAGAAAATCTGACGCACCGTGAACTACCGGAATATCCTAGGAATTGCATCGATTTTTCTAGCAATGATTATCTCGGATTATCGAAGAATCCTGAAGTTATTGAAGCCGGCATAGAGGCATCACTAAAATACGGATCAGGAGCAACTGGTGCGCGATTGCTTTCAGGAAATTCAAATTTGTTTGAAAATTTTGAAAGGCAAATTGCTATTGATAAAAAAACGGATTCCGCCTTGATATTTAACTCCGGATTTCAAGCGAATTCAGGTGTATTAGAATGCCTGACCGATAAAAACACTTTGGTTATTTTTGATATGCTCAATCATGCAAGTATGTATCATGGAGTGTTTGCCAGTGGTGCGAAATTAAAACGGTTTCGGCATTTGGATTATACGCATTTAAATGAAATTGTATCGGATGCATCAAAGGATTATACTAATGTAATCATAGTTTCCGAGACTGTTTTTGGAATGGATGGAGATATAGCTGATATCCGGGCGTTGATAGATATATCCAGCAAATATGAAGCTATGCTATATCTTGATGAAGCTCATGCAACCGGACTTTATGGAGAAAAAGGCTATGGCCTTTCTACCAGTTTCAATTTTAATAAGGACAAGACGATCATAATGGGTACATTTAGTAAAGCAATTGGATCTAGCGGAGCCTATATTGCCTGTTCTTCATTGGTGAAAGACTTTTTGATAAACAAATGCAAAAGCTTTATATATTCCACTGCACTTTCACCATTTTGTATTGGGGCGGCGCAAAAGTCGTGGTCAATGCTTCCGTCCCTAGAAAAGTTACGTCAAAGCATCAGGCACAAAGCAGATAGGGTAAGAAATGCACTGAATGGGGCCGGTTGCGGAACAAATATTGTCCCTATTTTATTCACGACCACAGATGCAATGATGCTTAAAAAGCAAATTTTACAAGATAACAATATCATAGTATCTGGAATACGGCCACCTACATCGCCAACACCACGCCTACGAATTGCTATTAATGCGTTACATTCAGATGGAGATATTGAGCAATTGATCGGAATTTTAGCAAAATGAAAAATTATTTATTAGCACATGGTTTTGGTTTTACGAATGACTATTGGAGAAACTTAGCCCCCCTTCTTGATGGAAAAATACATTTTTTAGACGATCCAAATTTAGACAAATCAAAAACATATATTGGAATTGGACATTCATTAGGATTTTTAAAATTAAATAATTCTGGATTGAGATTTGAGGCACTGGTGGCATTACAGGGGTTTTTGAACTATTGCGGTAGCGCTGATAGAATGCGGAAAATTCGCGAGGCAGAATTATCGAAAGTTCGCAAAAACATAGTTTCGAATAAAGATAAAATTTTAGAGCAATTTCGAGCGTTTTGTGGATATGATAAAGATGTATCCACAAATATTCCATTGCAAATATTGCTTGATGAATTGGAAATGATGGAAAAAAGCTATCAGCATTGTGGAGTAAAAACTTTGGTTATCGGAAGTACAGATGATGTGATTGTACCGATGTCGATCATAAACGATAACTTTGCGAAACTAAATAATATTAAAATACTGCAGTTCAATACAGGAAGACACGCGCTTGGCTATCTTGATCCAAAGCTTGTCGCTGAAAAGATTTTAGAATTCCACTGAATCAGAAGATTAAAAAAATACAGTATAAGCATCAAACAGATGCTTGGAATGGTGGATTGTCCAACAAAATATACAGTTTATAAGTTCATAACATATGAGAGAGAAATTGGCTTGTGGGTGAGTGATGTAACTTAAAGCGAGTCTCGCAGCTGTTCGAACTAGGACATGTGCAAAAATTTTTTAAATCATTTCAAATGATTGGTATATAATGAGAGGTAAGTTGATTTTGTTCAATAATTGATATGGATTGCTATTATTATACGTCGTGTGTATAGTTTTAGTGCCGTATTTTCGGAATTTTTCCTATAAAAATGGCACTAGTTGGTGTTGTTACGGTTTTTATAGGTGATTTTATGAAAAAACAATTAAGTGCGATAGCTCTTTTGGCTGGTACAGCGATAGGTTCCGGCATGTTGTCATTGCCGTTAATTTTGGCGAAGTATGGACTCTTGTTCGGATGCGCGATGATGGTAGCATTCGTCTGGGTTGCTTACTTTTCATCAATTATCAGAGCTGAATTGAATATCTATTCGAATGCTGACTTTGCTTTGAAAGATGTGGGCACTCACTTCAGTGGAAAAGTGGCCTCGCAAATTGGAAACGTTTCTCTGAAACTCTTATCATATGCATTGATATCCGCATACCTGCACGGTCTAGCCTCTTTGTTAAATGTATTTTGGTCAATTGATTTAAAATGTTTGATAGCATTGATTTCTGTCATAACCATCATATTGCTCTATTTTTCAAATAGTTTAATAAGCAAAATAAACAAAGTATTGTTCATATGTTTAATATCGACATTCATATTGGTGACGCTTGGCATGTTGCTAAAATCCGGAATGGGCGAATTAAAAATTCCTGGAGCGCAAGAGTTGTCACTAAATTCCTTCAGTATAGCTTTACCAATAATTTTTACCTCATTTGGTTTTCAGGGATCGCTGCATTCATTAACAAAATTTGTTAATAATGATCGCAAAATCATCAAAAGAGCATGTCTGTTTGGGAGCATCATACCCGCAATCGTATACATATGTTGGCTGTGTAGTACGATTTTAATCATATACAACAACGATCCTGCACTTTTCTGTAAGATGACTTGTGGAAATATTGAAATTTCAGAAATGATTATGTGCTTATCGCACATCTCAAATTTACCTTATCTTAAAAATATATTTTGGGGGATTTCATTATTAGCTCTGCTGACTTCAATAATAGGTGTTGGGATTGCTCTGTTTGATGAGTGGAATAGAACAGTTAGCAAAATACCTGCAACGATAATTACGATCTTGCCGTCAACCATAGTCGCGATCTGTGTTCCTAACGCATTTATCAGAATCTTGGGCGTTTCGGGAATGATCTTAGCCGTTTTGGCTATTTTCCTTCCAACATTTCTTTACTTTAAAATGCTAAGTCAGCGTAAAGAAATTGATATATCACTTCCTAAAAAATGTGGAATTTGCGTGCTTCTGGTTGTAGGGATAGCTATTTTTATTGCAGGATTTTTTTAATAAACTTTCACAATACAATCACTGGTATCACTCAGATTGTTTACTGTCCTGCATCTTTCTTCCAGAAGGTCTAAGTCGAGAGTTTTATCGCTCAGCAATTTAACTTTTCGTTCCAGATTTTTGAACTCTTCCTTCTTAATGTCAAGTTCTTCCTGTTTCTCCATCACTTGTTTCTTAAGGTGCATATATGCTACGATGCCACTATCTCCAGAAACCGCATGATAGCCAAGGTATGCGAGAACTACAGCGATAACTGACATTTTTATTAGTGTTTTTTTAGTATTTGATATACCAACAAAAGTTGTGATCTTCATTCTTGTTTATAAGATTTCCGGGATTTTTGAAGCAAATCCCGGAAAAACACTTTGTTAACCAACGACAGAAACTGTGCGACGGTTCTTAGCGTGAGCCATCTCGGATGTTCCAGAATCGACGACCCTTTCTTTACCGTAAGAAACTGTCGAAATTCTTTCGCTCTCAATTCCTTGATTACGCAGTTCTTTCGCAGTCGAATTTGCACGAGCTTCTCCAAGCGCCATGTTGTACTCAGCAGTACCACGAACGTCAGTATGCCCCTCAACTGTGACTTTGCTATCTTTATAAGTCTTTAGCCAAGCAGCTTGAGCCTCAACACGCTTCTTAGCCGAATCAGTCAAATTCGATTTATCAAAATCGAAATAAACTACATTCGGGGTATTCGCCGCAAAGTCTTCGGGTGTACCAGGTTTGATGTTTCCGCTATCAACACCACAAGTGCAAGAACAAGCAGAAACTGCAACCGCTGTTGCCGCCATCGTTACCAATAATTGTGTTCTATTCATTTTTCTAACTTTCAAAACAAGATCCGATCTATATATCTAGTCTACCAAATTTAAAATTTATCCAAAAGATATTTCTATCTTTTTAGGAAAAACAAAAACATTTTTTCTCAAAGTCACCTTTTTGTCACAAAATGCTAAAAATTTATCTTATCATTTCCGCAAACCGTATACATAAGGTATTCACTTCGTTTCATCCAATGGGGTATAGCCAAAGGCCTCGCGCTTTTCATTTTGTGTGAGGAAATCTGCATTGTTGATCTTACGCCATTCAATTTCTCGTTTATTTGTGAGAGCTGATATGGAATCCAAGTCGTACCATAGCTGTAAATTTGTCTTAAAGATCATTTGGAGCCAACTTGAAAATTCGCCAGTCACTATATTCAGAAGTGGTATAAGGGTTTCTTCCCAGAAGTTGTAACGTGCCTCTTTGTAATTCGCAAAAGTTGCAGAACTCATTGAACCAACAAGTATATTCGGAACTCCAAAGGCTAACGCTATTTCTTTGGCTGCTAGCTCTTTTCCTGAAATAAAATCAAGATCTTTGGGAGATAATCCCATTTCTTTCCATTCGAAATTGCCCTCCAGTAATAAAATTTTTCCAGCATTCCGTCCCCCTTCGTATAGATTGCGCAAATTATCTTTTAGTTCATCACGTTTTTGCGGATCTATAGAAGATTTGTACATGAGCGCACCAGATGGGCGCCCTCCATTTTGCAGAAACGATGTATTTTGTTGAGCTATGGAATTATGCTGATTTATAGAGCCCATAGCAGCTTCTATCGGACTCATACCATACCAATCATCAAGTGGATTGAAAAGTTTTATATGCAAAATATCGCATTCGCCAGTTTTTTGATTAACCTCGAAAAGATGTTTTTTATTGCCTATCTGGTATTGATATGCTAGCGGAAACTCATAATTTCCCGGGATTATAGATATTCTATCTGGGCGAAGTAGGTATAGGCTTTTTGGATCACCACGCTCATTGCGCTTAACAGTAATATAGCAATTACCAGAGAGAAGCAGATACGAAACGGCTTCCTCGATAAATGTAGTTTTATACTGCTTTGCGTTTGGCTTGTTCATCAACTTAAGGATGTCATGCTCTTGTACCGTTTCATCACCATCTTTTAAAGTCCATTCCACAGAAGCAAGAGCTCGAGAAATTAATTGCACACAGCGATAAACGATGACATTTTTCTTGTAGCCAAAATCGGCGAGATCATCATAACAGCTCGATGAAAAGCTACCGACTGGTCTATACGACACCAGTGCCGATTTCGAATCACCTACTTTACTATACGTATAATTTTTGAAAAATTTTGTAAACATTTTAAAATTCCTTTCTAAAAAATTGTTAATTATTGTTATTTTGAGGAACTGCGGGACGCCCCGCGTGGTACTTTTCTTGATCGCGATAAATTTC
>CACYDS010000085.1 GCA_902773285.1 uncultured Pseudomonadota bacterium
CAAAAATTATGGGTTTTCTGCAGTTTAGAACAATGAGTTTGCCTAAATATCTGAATGCGGTGATTAAAAAAAATCGCAAATATGCAAAAAAAACATTGCACCAATAGATCTTTATGTGCTACATATATATATGAAGTGTTCCTTGATAGCTCAGTTGGTAGAGCAAGTGGCTGTTAACCACTGGGTCGGCGGTTCGAGTCCGTCTCAAGGAGCCATTTTTTGTGTCTAGTTATGGATCTTTTATGGATACACAGGTAAAAAAATCGAAAATGGGCTTCTGGTCGCTTCTTTCGATCGTCATCGGAGCTCAACTTGGTGCGAGTATATTCCTTCTTCCTTCCCAGCTGGCACAATACAGAACTCTTGGGTTATGCGGATGGATGGTTGGCGGAATGGGAGCAATACTTCTCACTGTCGTTTTTTCGTTCTTGTGCACCAATACTGCAAAAGCAGGAGGTCCTCACATATACGCCCGAATGTTTTTCGGAGATAAAGTAGGTTTTTTTATCACCTGGATATTTTGGTGTGGAGCTTGGGCATGTAACCCAATATTGATTGCTACGGCGGTGAACTACCTTATGTCATTTGTAGGCGATCTGTCTCAAGCACAAAAGATTATGTGCGAGATTGCTATGGTTTTTTCGCTCACATACGTTAACTTACGTGGCGTAAAAACTACAGGAATATTCGAGATGACCTTAACGACTTTTAAAGTGCTTCCTCTGATTATCATTCCGATACTGGCTTTTCAGCATATAAATATGGAAAATTTTAAAGAAATTACTCCTGCAGGAATGCCTCCAAGTGAGACCATAATAAAAGCTGCAATACTTTCATTTTGGGGATTTGTTGGTCTTGAAGGTGGCACAACGCCGGCTGGAGACGTCAATAATCCCAAAAGAAATATTCCTTTAGCAATTATCCTTGGAACGTCAATAGTTGCCATCATAAGTTTGGTGAATACTTTTGCAATATTCGGGATAATATCCCCAGCAGAACTGGAAAACATCGGAGCTCCATTTGCTCAAATTATGCTACGACTATTTGGCGGTTCATATGATAAAATTATTGGCTTAATAACCTTTATCATGTGTTATGGCTCGCTGAATGCTTGGGTATTTTTCAGCGGACAAATAGCCAAAACCGCAGCGGAAGAAAAAATATTCCCTAAATGTTTCGCAAAAAGGAACAAATATGATGCTCCTAACACGGCACTATGGACAGCGTTTATCGGGACTGTAATAATATTGTTTCTCCAAAAATCTCCGCTATTCGAAGACAAAATCGGAAAATTTCTAGATATGAGCGTCCTAATATATATAGTCCTATACACTGTGGCTGTATTATGCTACTTCAAGTTCATGGTGACAGGAAAAACAAAATCGATAGCAAAGTGGATAATAACATCTTTGGCAATGGTGTTTTGTATATTCATAATATACAATTCTGAATTGATAGACTTTTCGGCCGTTGCCATAATTTTGATACTGGGAATACCAGCATACATTTCCTGGCGTCGAGGATATAAAACATCGACTAGAACAGAGTTATAGCTATTCCTTAAAATGTATCAGTTAACTAGAGATGAGACAAAAAAATAGCTACGCGCTGATAGCAAAAATTTGATAAAATGAAATAAGATGAGTTATTTATGAAAGATATGATTTATGGCTGGAACCCTGAATAAGGTCATATTGGTTGGAAATTTGGGTAAAGATCCCGAAGTGCGTTTTATGCCTGATGGTTCAAAGGTGACGTCTTTTAGTTTAGCAACTGGTGAAGTTTGGAAGGACAAAAACACTGGTGAACGTAAGGAAAAGACGGAGTGGCATAGAATTACGATCTTCAACGAAAGATTTATTGAAATTGTCGAAAAATACGTCAGAAAGGGGACAAAGCTCTATATCGAGGGGCAATTGCAGACTCGTGGATGGACTGATAAAACTGGAGTCGAGCGTTACACAACTGAGGTAGTGTTGGGAAAGTTCAGAGGAGATTTGATTATTTTAGATCCTAAGCCAAGCGATGTTGTGACAGCCGTACAGAATGCTAGTGGCGCCCCATCTGATGCCGACATTCCATTAAATGATGATGTTCCGTTCTAATCAGTTAGCTAAGGTTTATGAAGATATCCGTACTTGGCGCAACAGGTGCTATGGGTGGTTTTGTGATAAAAGCCGCCCTGCAGGAGGGGTATGCTGTAGAAAACAAAGTTTCAAGTAAAGATAATATAGAAAATTTGTTCAGGAACGTCGACTCTATAATAGATTTTTCCTGTCCTATGGCAACCGAAGCTATGTTACGCTATGCGATTACTCATGATACGCATATTCCTATTGTGATAGGAACGACAGGTTTATCTGGAATGCATATAGCGCTAATGAAAGATTGCGCTAGACATTTTCCAGTGTTTACTGCTCCAAATATGAGCTTTTTAATTTCAATAATAAATATGGCACTATACGCAATGGCCAAATTGCTGGATGAGGATTATGATGTTGAAATAAGAGATGTGCATCATAAGCTGAAGAAAGATGCGCCATCTGGCACTGCGCTGATGCTTGGAAAGACTATAGCTAAGGCGCGTGGAAGAAGTTTTGATGAAGTATCCAATTTTGTACGTTATGGCATCATAGAACAAAGAAGACGAGGAGAGATTGGATTTTCCGTTCAACGTTGTGGTAATGTCATAGGTACACACGAAATAAGTTTTATGGGTGAGTTTGAAAATATAAAGATTACACACGAAGCGCATTCGAAGGAAATATTTGCTAGGGGCTCTGTACAAGCTGCGAAGTGGATATTGAAGCAACCGAATGGTTTATATACGATGAACGACTTTACAAAGGACATGATGGTGCCTCTAGTGAAGTCGCTTTATAAGGATTTTTTTAGTCGACGATTAGACGATAAATAGATTGTTCACTTTGACAAGATTAAATATCCCTTAGTCAAACTTTTGAAAAGATGACTAAATGCTGTAAAAATATACGCAAATACGATATGGTGCAAGTATGGTATTGGGGATTGTCCAAGTTCAAACAGATGTGAGACAAACGGAGTCTCCTGCTGCAAATCTATTTGCTATCCTTGAATTACCTAACTCCCCCACAAGTCAACGTTTGCTTCATATGTTATGCCCTTATATACATGAAACAATTTTGTGTTTTAGATTGTTCTTTTGTGTTAACATACTAAATGTAGTTTTATTATTAGGTGTTTTATGAAATTTAATAAAATTTTATTAAGCGGTTTAGTTTTGTTAACTGGAGCTGTAAACAGCTCAGAAATAGCTCCTGTCGATAAATCGCCCGAACAAAAGCAGTTTGAACAAATTCGAGATGCGCTGAAAGTATTGCCGCCAATTGAAAACTATTTAACAAAGATGCAAGACATAGAGAAAAGGTATGAGAATGTTTTTAAGCCACTGTCCAAACCAGAAACCGAATTACGTATAAAAAATGCCAAGGAAAAAGCTATACAATTCTATGCCGAAATTTTTGGAGTAAAGCTTCGAGAAATCGAGGAATATAGAGAAAATTTTACGACTGAGCAACATCTAACATGGATTGCGAAAGAAACCATAGAGAACGGAAAGTACAGTTTTGCAGACAATGAGGAAGACTTATTTGGAGGAGAATCAGATTCAGATGACATTTGTGTTCCGCTAAATGATCCATATATGGAAACGATGATAGTTCATGAAACTGGCCACATTATACATGAAGAATATAAAAAGCGATATAAACTTACTAGACTTCACGATAATAGGTTAACGGAAGCAGTGGCCACATTTTTCGAAACATGTTATACCATGTGGACAAATGATCCTACACATAACCTGATAAGGTTAAGTGACTTTTACCACATCACGTTTAAGCAATCGTTCAGCAAAAAAATTAGAGAACGCGGAAATCAAGACAGAATGGCAAATAAGGAAATATATACAAAGGTGCAAGATTTGTTTAATCTAAAGGAACTATCCAATGATGGTTTTCCGATTAATGCGATATGCGGATATCGGCCTTCACATCGATGGGAGGATGAACAAAATCAAAATCTTACAGAAGATGCAAAAACAAGAAATTATAGCGAATTAAATTATAAGAATTACATTTTTAAAAATTTTCCGGAACTGAAATTTGTATACGATATGTGGGAAGAACACAAATCAGAATTGGGTTTAAAAAAGCTTCCTCTTAATGTCCTAATTCCAGGCCTTGGTTCTGTAAGCGAAGACCTGAGAAGCTTTTTAGAAGACTATCTAGGAGCGAAAAGTAATTATACAGATTACGATTACGGCACAATATATGATTATATTAGTTATGTTCCCCACGTGTACTGGACGCTGAAGCGCGGAAAACTAATCCCAGGCAAAGATGTGGTAGAGGCTTTGGATAAGATAGTCCGCAATGTACCGCCGATGATGACCAAAAATGAATTGGAGGATTTCACAAAAATGCTGGAATTAAAATAAGTTATCTAGTTTTTCCCCACACCTATTGCCAAATAAGTGCTGGGGAAGGACTTGGATTCCATAACAAAAAAATAGGCAAACAGCGAGGAAACCAATAGTTTGGGGTCTATCAATTTTGCAAGATATGATTGTTTTGGACAACGTAAGCAGAACAATATGAACGTTGTTCAATCACAGCTTTTATTTGAATTCTTTTCTGCTCAACAGGCTGCAAAAAAACAATTCAAAATTGAATTTTGTTGCTAAATTATCAATTTTTCTAGCTTTTCAAAAAAAATTTAGTAACCTTACCGTATGAATACGCTATTGTCTAATTTGGAAGTATGTTAGAGGGTGTAGTTGTTGTTGAATCGCCCGCGAAGGCAAAAACTTTAGGAAATTATTTGGGAAAAACATACAAAGTCATAGCCAGTTATGGACACATACGAGACCTAGTTTCAAAAAATGGCTCAGTCGATCCAGAAAACCACTACAAAATGCTTTGGGAATTTAATGCTCGGGGTAAAAAACAGATAAAGGAAATATCGGAGGCGATAAAGCAATCGGACAACATATTCCTGGCTACCGACCCTGATCGAGAGGGGGAAGCTATATCTTGGCACATACTGGAGACATTGAATGCGAAAAAAATCTTGAAGGATAAGAATATAAAACGTGTAGTTTTTCATGAAATAACTAAATCAGCAGTACAGCGCGCCTTTAAGAATCCCAAAGATTTAGATAGTGATCTAGTGGAGGCTTATCTAGCTCGTCGTATTCTTGATTATCTTGTTGGGTTCACATTATCGCCAGTTTTATGGCGTAAGATGCCTGGAGCAAGGTCGGCAGGACGCGTGCAATCTGTCGCGTTGCGACTTATCGTGGAAAGAGAACTGGAAATACAAGAGTTTAAACCCGAAGAATACTGGTCGATACATGCTGATTTTGCTGCCGAAAAGGGTTCATTTAACTCGAATTTAACTTGTTACGATGGTAAAAAAATTGAAAAATTAGATATAAAGAATGAAAACCAAGCGTTGAAGATAAAAAACGTTTTAGAACAAAAAAAATATTATATTAAAAAAATTGATACCAAAGCGGTAAAACGTACTCCTTATGCGCCATTTACTACATCAACGCTTCAGCAGGATGCCGTAAGAAAGTTAGGGTTTAGCGCAAAAAAGACGATGCAAATCGCGCAAAAATTGTATGAAGGAATTTCAATTGATGGCAATATGCATGGTTTGATAACTTATATGAGAACTGATAGCACTAATCTTTCTCAAGAAGCACTGAGTGAAGCAAGGGACTATATCAACTCTAACTTTGGGGCACAATACCTGCCGAAATCTCCAAAAATTTACAAAACAAAATCAAAAAATGCCCAGGAAGCACATGAGGCGATTCGTCCAACTTCGTTTAATAGAGCTCCTAATGCAATTCGCAAATATCTATCAGATGACGAATTTGTTCTGTATGAATTGATCTGGAAAAGGGCTCTATCTTCCCAAATGGAAAACGCGACCCTAAATCAGATTTCTGTCGAAATAAGTTCAAATGATGAACAAGCGCAATTTAAAACAACGGGTTCCACCATAAGCTTTGATGGATTTTTAAAGGTGTATGTTGAAGCAACTGATAATGATAGTGCTGACGAAGATAAAAAATCCAGTAAACTGCCAGCGTTAAACGAAGGAGAACAATTAGATTTGTTAAATATACTTACAAGTCAGCACTTTACTCAACCTCCAGCCAGATTTAACGAAGCTAGCTTGGTTAAGAAGTTAGAAGAACTTGGGATCGGTCGCCCCTCTACATATGCAACCATAATAAATGTATTGCAAGTGCGAAAGTATGTTTCCCTGCAGAAACGAACGTTCATGCCCGAAAGCATCGGTTTTTTGGTTATTTCATTTTTAAGAAAATTTTTTTCCAAATACGTAGAATATGATTTTACAGCAGATTTAGAAGAAGAGCTTGATGAAATATCAAATGGAAGACTTAACTGGGAAAAAGTTTTAGACAAATTTTGGATTGAATTTAAAGCTAACGTAGAGAAAGCCCAACAGTTGACAATCACTGAGGTTATAGACGCAGTTGAGCATGATATAAGGAATTATATTTTTAAAGATCTTGATGTCAATCGAACTTGTCCAGTTTGTGCCTCTGGAAAATTAAAGTTAAAACTCGGTAAATTTGGCGCATTTCTTGGTTGCTCAAATTATCCGGACTGTAAATATATCAAGCCAATTGGACATGAAGCTCTGTCAGATGATGTATTACAAACTCCCACGAAGATTGAGTTAGGAAAGGACTCAAGACACAATGATGATACGGTTTTGCTCAAAAAAGGGCCATACGGATACTACCTGGAATGGGAAAATACCAAAGATCCTCAAGATGATAAAGGAAAAAAGCCGAAGAGACGATCAATACCAAAGTATATTGCTGAACCGTCCGAATTGACTATAGATGATGCGATAAGGCTAGATAGTTTCCCCATAATTCTGGGACAATATCCGAACTCAAAGAAAGACATAGAGTTAATGCTTGGACGGTTTGGGCCATATCTTAAAATGGGAGAAGAACGCTTCAAGTTAGAAAAAGATGCTAGTTTCTTGAAATTAGACATAAAGAGCGCAATAAAAATTATTGATTCTGCGCTGGAGACCACTACCAGTCAGTAGTGCGCCAATAATATATTGGCCGGAAGTAGGCTGGCAGCAATATCAAAATTACGTAAAAATTATGTAATATTTGTACATAGATGTTACAATCAACGAAGGATTTGTTTTTAAAGTGTAGTTCATTAGCATAATATGAGTCTTGACATAATCAGTTTGAGCATAATTCAGGGGATTTCCGAAATACCACCCATTAGTTCATCTGTAAACTTATATTTTTTTTCAAAATTACTTCATATAAATAATTTTACATTTGCTCTCAAAGTTGCACTACATGCAGGAAGCCTCATTACTCTGCTCGTATATTTTTATCGAGAACTTTGCGATATCTGTAGGGGATTACTTGGACAAAAAGGAGTTAGAGACACATGTTTCATGCATCTTGTGCTGGGCACGATACCGGTTGTTATTTTGGGATATTTTTCGCACGATTTTGTCAAAGAGTTTGATTCTCCTAAAATAATGGGAATTCTTAGCATAATTTTTGGCATACTTCTATACGTATTTGACAAATTTTCTTACGTATCAAAAGTTGATAGGAACGGTGTTTCTTTAGTAAAGGCATTTTTAATTGGTTGCTGTCAAGCAATAGCAATTTTCCCTGGAATAAGTCGCCTTGGAATTTGCATTACAGCTTCCCGTATGTTTGGATTGTCTAGACGAAAAGCAATAGACTTTTCATTGATGCTAGCCATACCAAGCATTTGTGGTTCCCTAGTTTTGGAAATTTTAAGTTGCTATAAAAATTCACAATGCGTGCACTGCTCAAATGATGTCATATTAGGGGTTATATTAACTGCCATGATAGGATTGATAGTTATCCTGCCTTGCGTCCGATTAATGGAACGGAAAGGGTTCCTTTCTCTGATGGTATACCGTATTTTAATAGGCTTAGCTATATGCTTTTTGTAACTAGCTATACCGGAGATAACGCTTACCGTTTTATCTCAAATTGAGCATCATAAAGGGCCTTATATCTGCCTTGTGGATGTGATATGAGTTCTTCGTGATTTCCAATTTCAACCAGCTGCCCTTCTTCGATTACAGCTATTTTATCTGCATTTCGGATAGTGGACAAACGATGAGCGATAACCAATACAGTTTTGTCTTTCATCAAGTTTTCAATTGCCTTTTGCACGATCGCTTCTGATTTGTTGTCAAGCGCCGATGTGGCTTCGTCTAAAATCAATATTGGGGAATTTTTAAGAAATGCTCGCGCAATCGCAATTCGTTGTTTTTGCCCTCC
>CACYDS010000086.1 GCA_902773285.1 uncultured Pseudomonadota bacterium
GAGAGCTATGAACAGGCGAACTGGAACGCGGTTGTACTGTATAATTATGTTTTTCAAATACTTACCAGGAACGATGATATATCCAAAATAGACGGAGCAATTCGAAAATCGACATTATATCTTATCAAAAACGAATTGTGCAAGCAATATTCTGACATTTTGAAAGTAAAACCAAAAGTAAAGATTGAAGGCAAAACGGTGAACAGCAATACTGTTGAAGATATGATATCACGGGCAAGCATTGATATTGCGGCATATGCTACAGCTCTTAATATAGAAAGCATACTATGGAAGATAAAAGATCAATCTGCTCGATTCGAGAGTGCTAAAACATTGCGAAATTTTGCGCCAAATCTTACTACAACCTCGCTAGGGGAAAATACTAAAGAAGTTTCGTTTAGTCGCGACAATGCTGTTATATATGATGCAAGTAATCTTATTTTAGAGCGCAAAGAGAATAACGATCTATGGAATTGGGCCCCAAGATTTCAGCTTATCAAGGATAACTGGCATATCATACGAATGGATTTGTTTTCTGGACAACGTACTGAAGATCATTATCAATGGTCACAGAAAGGTTATAGCGGTACTGAGAATGCCATAGAAATTAAAAAATACAGTAAGTACGTTCTAAAACTTCTTGATGGCCTAGTTAAGCTTCTTGAAGAAGAGGAAGTTGCAAACTGATAAATAAAAGAGTTCTCTGTTTTGTATAAGCAATGCAAAACAGAGAGCTCTCTCATCAGTCTCTGGTTGGTCCTTGTCGCAATTCTTGCATCTATACAGCTATTTGCCCCTACCTTATACCAAGTACTTGATGTCGGTTAATTTTCATAATATTATCGATTACGATGGTGCAGAGCTGGCTTCTCAATGAAGGAAATATGTTAACAACTAAGCGCGAATCGATTGGAATATTAGGTGCAGGAGCTTTTGGAACTGCTTTAGCGCTTACCTATCATTACGATTTTCCTGTCACTCTCTTTTCGTGTTTTGAAAATCATGTAGCTTCGATGAAGCAAACTAGAATAAATGAATTTTTTAGAGATTTCAAAATACCTGAGACTATTGAATTAGATGTGACAGCTAACTTGGGTATGTGCCGGTATGATTACTTATTTTGGGCTTTGCCGATAAAACCTACTATTGATATACTGGAGAACCTTAAATCGTCGATAAATGGAACACCTGTAATAATATGTTCAAAGGGACTATTGCCAGATTCGTCGTTTATTTCTGATTTATTTCAGAAAACGCTTCCTGCCTCTAAAATCGGCTATCTCGCTGGTCCAAATTTTGCAGTAGAACTAGCACTTGGTAAGTTATCACTTGCGGATATAGCTTCCAAAAGTATGGATATATCACACATGTTTGCGGATGCACTTTCAACAAAAACTTTCAAACTAAATCCAATTGATGACATGAAAGGGGCTCAAATTTCTGGAGCTATCAAAAATGTTATAGCAATTGCTTCAGGCATCGCATACGGATTAGGTTTGGGTGACAATACTCATTCAGCGTTACTTACTATGGGAATTGCTGAGATGGAACGCCTAGGTATGTCCCTTGGGGCAAAGAAAGAGACGTTTTACGGTTTTTGTGGATTAGGAGATTTGATAATGACTGCGTCAAGCACAAATTCACGAAACACCTTGCTCGGCGTAGAATGCGCGAAAGGAAAATCAATTAGCGAGCTTTTGCAGAATTCCACTTGCGAGGGGTATGACACGCTTTCTCAGGTGATTGAATTAGCGCGTAAAAATGGGGTAAAGTTGCCGATTTGTGAGGCTGTGCACAAGATCTTTTTTGAGGCGCAACCGCCTAGCATAATACTTAATGTCTTTGAATAGAATTGATAAAATTGAGCGTATTGCCATTTTATCCCAGTTGGTGGCAAAGTATTGCGTGAGCGCCGATATCGTTGAGATCGTCCGTCTGGCAAAGGATTTAGCAAACGTCATAGATGAGTTGAACTATCTGAATGTAGACCTTTCCGAATTATCTAATGAATTTTTGAATTTCTTTCCTGAACATTGGAAACAGCGTACACAATTCTTATTGATTGTAACAAAATACTGGAAAGAAATTTTACAGGAACGCAATCTCGCTGATGTTGAAGTTTCAAGATGGTATGGAGCCGTTCCTTCAAGGTTGCCGCAATATAGTTTTGATTTATTTAGCAAGGTTTCTATATTTGAAAACCCAAATATCTATGATGAGATAGATCTTGTGATGAACATTATCAAAGAATCCAACGGAGAAAGAATATCAATTATTTCTTCCAATCAAGATTTTTCTAGATATTTGAGTATGAGGCTTGATGCAGAGGATATAAAATATGTTTCGCATTGTGAGCGTAGTGTCCCATCAAAGGATGTTATAGAGAATGTGAATAAAAATTTTAACAAATGCACACAAGAGGAATTAAAGATACTCGCCAAAGAGCTTTCGGATGTTGTCGCAGATGAAGTAACCGAAGGGCAAAGGGATTCGTGTAAGGTTTTTTTGTTCCCTCCGCTGGAGATTTATAAAATTCCTCAAAATGGGTGGACGATATATACTGAACTGAATGAAAATATGTGGAAGCCTAGGGAAGCCGGATACTTTTGGTTACATTACACTTTGCGAAAAAAACTAGGTTTGCTTCGAGATACAAGTTTTATGGAGAGTTTATTCTATTATGGAATTGAAGTTAGTAAAAAAATTTATCTATTACGATCACTTAAATCTGCAGGCAAAAACAACAAAAAAAGTTCTATTTTAGCTAAATTTGAAGCAATTGCAGAAAAATCTGGGATGACGTTAAATTTTTTACTCCCCAAACAAGAAGAGAAACAATTGGAAAACAAGCCAGAGCATCTGCACTTCAAGTTACCGAAAGCGCTTGATGTCTGGGACGTTGAATTATTGGCCAGAGATCCATATGCTTTTTTTGCTAGTAATATTTTGGGTTTACATCCAGAAGTGTCAGATCCTAAACGACAAGAAATTAAGAAACTTTTAAGACAAATGGTAAAGAACTATTTTAAGGATGAACGTATTGAGTCATCTCTAGAAGCTTTAAAAAAAATAGATTTATTTGCATACTATAAGGCATTACGACTTATGGATATTCTGAAAAAAAACACTGTTAATGCCCATCATTCACACAACGATATTTATGGAAAAATTGAAATCCCCGAGATTGGTATGTCTCTTTTTGGCACCGCAGATAGAATTGTCGAAAATGGAGATTGTTCGACCTTGGTATGTTTTCGTTCATCTGCTAGCCATTCAACCAGGGAAATTATTTATGATGGATGCTCGTCTGTCCTTTCTATTTGTTTGATAGCTGAAAATTGCGGATTTGGTCGAAATATAAAACCCATTAGAAATATTCAAATTTGGAATTTAATGGCCAACGAAGAATGTAAAATCGTCGATAAAGAAATAGAAATTTCAAAAGAGACTTTGGATGATTTTTCAAAACGTTTACACTCAAACCTGAAACCTTATTTGTGTGGGCAATCAATTGAAATTGATTGTAATGCTGGAGAAAAAGGACTATACAATGATAGATATGAGCATTTTAAAAGGGATTTGTAATGAATAAATTGATTGTTGGCAATTGGAAAATGAATGGAAATCTATCATTGATAGATGAATTTTTACACAATCTAGATGCACATGTTATCTTATGCATTCCAAGCGTTTTTGTTGCATATGCTCATTTAAAAAAACCAACTCTACAAATTGCAGCTCAAGATTGCTCTGTATATTCAGATTTTGGAGCCCATACTGGTGAAATTTCGGCTAAGATGCTTTCAGAGCTCGGCTGCAAATATGCCATTATAGGACATAGCGAACGACGTCGGACCTCAAACTTTGATACCCCTAGCAATGTTTTTGCAAAATTGCAGAATGTAGTTAAGTGTGGAATGACGGCTATTTTATGCGTTGACGAAAGCTACTCAGACCTTGTGGATAATCAAACAAAGGAGTTTTTGAAAACAAACCTAAATAAAGTGTGTATTGCGTATGAGCCGCTTTCTGCAATAGGAACTGGGAAAGTTCCGTCTTTGACAGAGATATCTGAAACATTATCCAAAATAAAGGATGCTTATTTTGGAGTGCAAACTCTGTATGGGGGTAGTGTTAATTTGTCGAACGCAAAAGAAATTTTGTCTATTGAGTTAGTTGATGGAGTACTTATTGGTGGTGCCAGCTTAAAACTCACTGAGTTGAATAAGATTGCGAGATTATCGTGATACAAAATTGCATAGCAAAGTGGAGAGTGCATGGCGTCTAAAAGGCAAATATCTGTTGGTAATCTGAAAATTGGAGGAGGGGAGGGCATTCTTGTCCAGACAATGACAAACAGCAATACCGAAGATATTGCCTCTACACTTGCTCAAATTGAAAAAGTTAGTACTTTAGGATGCGATTTGGTGAGAGTTTCATGTCCAACAGTTCAATCCACTATTGCTCTTAGAGAAGTAGTCAAACGTGCTCCTATCCCAGTGATTGCAGATATACATTTCAATTATAAGCGCGCTATCGAAGCCATTGAAGCAGGAGCCGCTTGTGTGCGGATAAATCCTGGAAATACGCCATTTGAAGGCATTAAGGAAATCGTCAAGGCCGCCAAATATCGAGGTTCTGCAATTAGAATAGGTATAAATTCTGGCTCGTTAGAAAAGACTATATTGGATAAGTATGGTGAACCATCGATTGATGCAATAGTTGAAAGTGCACTTGTGAACTGCCATAAGCTTGAAGATCTTGGTTTTTATAACTTTAAAGTAAGTGTTAAATCTTCTGATGTTAGGACATCGATAATGTCTTATAGAAAACTTAGTAAAGAAATTGATTACCCCCTGCATATTGGAATCACTGAGGCCGGCACATTTTTCCCAGGAAGCATAAAGTCAGCAATAGGCATAGGTTCGTTGTTAGTAGATGGAATTGGAGATACCATCAGGGTTTCGTTATCGTCTGATATATCAGATGAGGTTTTGGTCGCTAAACAAATTCTAAAATCTTTGGGATTGTTGAAAAATTCTATAAATATTGTTTCTTGTCCAACTTGCGCGAGAACATTAATAGACGTCATGGGAATATCCAAATCTTTAGAAGATTATTGTGGATCTATTAGACGTAACTTAAAAATATCAGTCTTGGGGTGTGTGGTTAATGGCATTGGCGAGGCTAAAAACGCAGACATCGGAATTTTTGGTTTTAAGAAAGGGATTGCAAAGATATATATTTCTGGGCAGGAAGTAGATGAATGTCCCGATAATGAAGTTGTGGAAAAAGTTCAAAAATTTATAAACTAAACTTTTTGCGTATCTCTGTAACTATTTTCGAGATAATCGGTAGCGCACCAAATGCAAGTAGCCATACGCAATTTTTGCTGAACTGGAACAGATCATTTGAGAATGTGAAAAAGACTAGCGAGGTCATCATAACAAGTATGAACATTTCAAATCGATAGCTTAGCACGAATGTCCCTATTCCAAATCCTAAAATTCCGTATGAACCAATGATGACATCTATGGGCATTTTTTCCAATGCAAAAAATGAAATGATTTGACACAACAATGAAGTTATAATGAACACAAGTATGAAATTGCTGGGAGGTACTTGTCTTAAATATATATGGTATATAGTTAACACGCATACGGGCAGCAACGGAGTTAACATAACATCATATATATCGTGATATCCAAGATAAATTGTGCTCACTGAAGCTAAAGTAAGCGCTATTGGACAAAGCCAATACAAAAGTTTAGTCCTATATGTTACCATAAACCATCCGAAAAATATTGTTGCAAAATTGATATGCCCGCTTGGAAAACCATATTTTGTCGGAGAAGTGACAGGTGCGGGAATCTTTAAGAGCTCTTTTAATAAAGCCTTATACACCATGGCGAATAATAGAAGTATCACTAAATGCGCATATTCAGTTCGCTTCGAAAAAATACAAAAAAGAACAGCGACACACATCAGTAAGTAATCGTTGCTTATATACGAAAAGCAAGTCGCTATTTCTTGTATCATACTCGCAATGCCTCAACCGGATCGAGTTTTGCTGCTTTTTGTGCGGGGTATATTGTTGCAAGTAGACACAATATTATTGCGAATACAGATATACACGATACCTCTACCCAGTCAGTTTGGGATGGTATTTGTGTTAAAAAGTATATTTCCTCATTGAACAATTTGCTATCCGAGAATTTCTCTAAGAATTGTTTTATTCGGTCGATATTTAGAGAAACTACTAAACCAAGACTTATGCCACATGCGGTTCCAAACAGTCCAATCGATGATCCTATGGTGAAAAATATCTTTAAAATTGATTTTTTAGTCATCCCCATAGTGCGTAATATGGCTATGTCCTTTATTTTACTACTCGTCAACATTGTTAATCCTGAGATTATATTAAACACTGCAACGAGTATTATTATGCTCAAAATCAGTGTCATGACATTTTTCTCAACTTCAACAGCGTGAAAAATGCTCGAATCTGAATGTTTCCAATCAAGCACCATGAATCCGCTTCCAAGCGTCTGTACTATCTTTCGTGCTATTTCTTGCGAATTATCAACATCGTCAATGAATATCTCGATTTGAGATACCTTTTCAGGCATTTCCCAGAAATCCTGCGCTTCGGCTAGTGGCATCAAAACAATATTTTTGTCATACTCATTCATACCAACTTCAAAAATCCCAGCAATAGTATACGTTTCGCCTTTAACAGTCGTTCCCATTGTCGATATTTCGTTGTCTGGCGTCATGAGCTCTAGCGTATCACCAATTTTAAGTCCCAATATTTCAGCCATCCTGCGCCCAATAAAAATTGATCGCCCTTTGAAATCAGCTATTTTTCCAGCTTTTATATGCTCTGAGACGAGAGTTTTTTGCACCAATGACTGCTGCGACAAAGCCTGCACCAACACTCCTCTGGCTTGCCCGTTTGCCATAACAACTGCCTGCTGCTCCATTTGCGGAATAACTTTTTGTATACGACTATCAACTTTTCCTAGTTGTTTAGATACATTATCGTAACCTGATATGCCTTGATGCTCGACATCGGAAACTACTATATGCCCCTTCATACCGACGATTTTATCTAACAGCTCTGCTCTGAAACCATTCATTACCGAGGTAACAATTATGAGAGTAGCAACACCAAGCGCAATGCCTATGAATGAAAACCACGTAACAACATAGGCAAATCCTGAATTTTTTCTGGATTTAAGATATCTAAATGCAATAAATCTTTCAATCATTACAAAGTCTCCAAATATGCAGTCAATCTGTTTCTGAAATACTTTGCATTCTCTGATACTTCGAAAAACTTGATTTGCTTGGAATGGACATCTCCATTAGCATATCCGATTATATCAGCCCCTTTATAAAAAATGACACGGACATCACTTTCATTAAAGTTTGGGAATACTTTTCTTTCATAATCTTGCTCAGTATAGTGTGAAACCAAGCGCATACAATATCCTTTAAATCCAGCTTTTCTTAAAACCGACGTGATAAAATCATTCTTTGCGAGCGTGTATTTGTTCAAAAAATGCTCGTTGCCGGGAGTATCCAAAAGTTTCTGTATTTTTAATTTTAATTCAGAATATTCTTTTCTCAAATCTGCGTGAGTATTCAAATAGTCTCTAAAAAGCAAAAACCCTTCTAGCTCAGGATCGCTAGGCAATAAAACGTGCAAATGCGCACATAACTCTTCAGTTTTTTTTGAATAAAAATATCGAAATGGAATATTTAAACATCCCTTATATTGATATCCCACAACTTCCAGTTTTTTAGATCGCTCCAAATCATTTACGATTAGCGCCATATCAATTTTTGGTTTTGCATATATATCAGCAATCGCTGTCGAACCGATATGAAAAATATCAGCAAAATTTGTTCCTTGATTTTGCTTTATGGTATTACATTCGATTTTGAAAAACTTTTCCCAAACATCTTTGTGTAGCACCAAAGTATCCGTTTTCATTAATTCTCGTGCAGTGACATCAACTTTCCTTCAATTATACCATTTCTGCTAGCTTTGCATATCGATATACAGTTTCTGCCTTATATGTTATAAACCTATACACATATACACAAAATATCCATCACTATTTGAAATTGCAAATGGCGTTCAGAAAGAAAATAACGCTCATTCTTTTGTGATAAGTCCGATGGACACCACCTATGCTTTATGGGAC
>CACYDS010000087.1 GCA_902773285.1 uncultured Pseudomonadota bacterium
ACTAGAAAACACCGTTCGACTTGCATGTGTTAAGCATGCCGCCAGCGTTCGTTCTGAGCCAGGATCAAACTCTCATGTTTAATCCATTCGCTCATTAACTCTTCGTTTATGGAATTTGACTGTTACTTGTTTAAAGTTCGTCTTTTCCTTATCGTCATAATGAACAAAATGTCCGTGTTATTATCACGTCACCTGTTCACTACCTATAATTCACTTCTTCCTAGAACTTGCCGATCTTAGTTGCTCGCTTCGAGGAGCTCGCCATCTCATCCCGACAAGATAAATACTAACACCCTTAACTAGCCTTCGCAATATTTTTTTTCAAAAAAATATAATTTTTTTTGCCTCGCTGTTCCAAAAAGTTGTTTTTACAAGCATTTGACAAGACAAAAAAATTCTAAAATTTTATATAAATTTAAAAAAAAACAGCTCATAGATGATTTTTTAACATTAAAAATGATAAATTTAACACGCCGCAATCGCGATATTTTGCGAACCAACAATCTGCAACCTATATCAGGTTTCCACACAACAATCACAGTACGTCTTGTTGCAAGTTGGCCTTTTTAGTTAAGGCAAGAATTATGCCCACGCTAATAGCAATGGACAGCATCGAGCTTCCGCCATAGCTTATAAAAGGCAAAGTCATCCCCTTTGTTGGGATCAGATTTAGTGTCGTGCATATATTTATTATAACCTGAGACGCAATTTGGAACAAAATTCCAAATGCTGCTGTAAAAGTAAATAAGCTAGATGACTTGATAATTTTGACCATCGCCCTTGTGATAAGAGTAGCAAATAGCGCCACTATAATGAGACACATTGTAAAGCCATACTCTTCACCTATGATTGCAAACACAAAATCCGAATGAGAATCTGGCACCATAGCTCTCATCCCACCACCAACCGGATTTTTCCCGAATATTCCTCCATGCTTAAATGCATCTATAGATTTTTGTATCTGGTATACATCGGCATCCTCATTTTTTACAAAAAATTTATCAATTCTATCTGCAAAATGTGGAAGTGTTAAATACAATCCGAACATTGCGGAAGCTAGTGAAGCCGTAACTGCAATTATAATTGAAATTGATATTCCCGAAATAAAGAACTGAGCAAATAACGTCCCTACAATGATGACAGTCATCCCAACATCAGGCTGAAGAAGTAAAAAAGGAATTATGAGAGCAATCACTGCTACAGACAACAGGATCCCGGGAAAAGTACGATCCCTGTATTGCTCAGAAATTAACCAAGCACTTATCACCGCACTTATTGGTTTTAAAAACTCCGATGGTTGTAACGAAAACCCGAATATATTAAGCCAGCGGCGAGCACCTTTGATTTCTACCCCCCAAAATAAAGCGCAAATAACTAAAATTAAACAAACAAAATATCCAACAACGGCCAGTTTGCCAATATATTTCACCGGCAAAGCCGATGTAACAAGCATTATCAACATAGCAATAGGAATAATAAGCAAATGCAATTTTGCAAAATGAAAAGGAGCAAAACCAAGCTTTACAGCGACCAACGGCGTCAACGCAACACTAATCCATGCTCCAACAGATATCAACGCGAATACAGACGCCAACAGAACTCGATCTATGGATAAAAACCATTTCCGCAGTATTTTCGAAACTCTGACCGACACTACCCCAATCCTTGAACTATTTTTACAAACTCATTGCCCCTGTGTTCAAAACTCTCAAATTGATCAAAACTGGCGCACATCGGGGATAACAGAACAACAGTAGCCACATTGTCCAGTCTAGCATCTTTGTAAGCCATGTTAATCGCAGTCATCATCGTCTGGCAACGCACTGTCTTTTTTATTCCTTCAAACACTTTCTCAAATTCATCCATCGATTCGCCAAAAAGGTATATCTTTTGAATACCAGACATATAATCCTTTATATAAACCATCGGATCCACTTTCTTGCTTCTCCCCCCGACCAGCCAATATATTTTGTACCCAACAAAAGTAGCCAAAGCTCTTGCGGCTGACCCGGGATTAGTAGCCTTGCTATCATTAACAAAAACAACATTACCAATTTTTCGCACCGTATTTAGCCTGTGCGGCAATGGAACAAAACTCGATATATGATTGATAATTTTTCTGGATTGCAGGCCTAAATGTTTGCAAATGGCATATGCAAATGCAATATTTTGATGATTATGCTTACCTGGCAGATTCGAGAAAACGGAAAGATTAACAGCGATTCGGTTCGTAGAATTATTAAAAATGGCATTCTCGCAAATGTATATATCTGAATTTGGTTCATTCTCGGTCGAAATAGTTACAACATTTTCTTCCGAAGAATAGCGCGCCATAGTAATCTTATCTTCGTACGAAATGAAGCGAAACTGTGCATGATCAAGCGCCTTATGCTTTGCTGCCGCATAGTTTGCAAGATTCCCGTGAAAAGGAAGATGATCTGGTTCAATATTCAAAATGCAAGCTATTTCAAAATCTAAGTACTGCGAACTTGCGAGTTCATAGGATGACATTTCAAGGACATACCATTCCGCTTCTGGCATATCAAAATAAGGCACCCCAATGTTTCCACCCATCTCTACTGAAAATCCAGCTTTGTGCATAATGTGACAAATCAAAGCAGTGGTAGTCGACTTGCCATTAGTTCCTGTCACGGCAATTATCTTCGAATTTGGATTATAAATCCTAAAAACATCAAAAGTCGATAAAACCGGGATACCAGCTTCATTTGCCTCCTTTATCACAAGATGGCAATTATGCGACATAAAGGGGATTGACGGACTTTTGATTAGCGCATCAAAATTTTGGCACAGAACATCTACTACTCTATCAGGGATATCCCCATCTCCATCATCATAAACAAAAACGTCTACTCCACGCTTTTTCAAAAATGCATAAGCCGATTTCCCCGAAACGCCATATCCAACTATCAACACTTTTCGACATGAATCGAGATTGAACATTTAATTGCCAACACAATATTGCTTGGTAAAGCCTAACACAACAGAAATGCAGCAGCAAATAAAAAAACAGCTTCCGTTTAAAATCTTACAAAGATTTATGAAGCAAAAACTTAGAGTCAAGAATTTCCGAAAAAATCATTTGCCCACCGTGTATTTACCTTCATATCATACTAATGATGAACTTGTTATAAGTGCAAGATGTTTGTCTTCAAAGAAAATTTTGTTAATCGAATCATATTCATAATGGCAATGGGGATTTTTTTTACATCGATGATCTCGCAGTTATGGCTGAAAAATGTGCCTTGCCAGCTTTGTTCAATAACCCGCTACCTTTTCCTTGCTGTAGGAATCGTTGCAGTACTATCTAAATGGGCAAAACCCCCGTTGCCAATAATAGCTTTTATCACGCTAGCGTTCACTTTCTATCACCTTGGAGTAGAAAATCACTGGTGGCGCGGATTCCACGGCTGCGTATCAGAGCTACCATCCTTAAATTCAACACCCATGGACACAAAAGCCCCCCCATGCGATAGTGTAAACTGGGCTGTATTTGGGATCTCCTCGACCCTATGGTCATTCTTGTTCGCAAGTTTCGTATTCTGGCTTTCAAGCACTTCGTATCTAATTAACTACTATCTCAAAAGCCATACAACTGAATAGCAATGCGTTTAAGCATTGCTGTCACAACATTACTTTTTTAAAGTTGCTTTGAGCATCCAGACAACCTTATCGTGGAACGCCAACCTAGAATTCAAAACATCAATAGAACCTAAATCATCGCTACCTTCCAATTGCTTTATGCCAGAAATTATATCCCCTTGAATTGCTTCGTGTGAGGATAATAATGATTCCAGCATTTCAGTTTGATTTTCTGAATTAACTTTTTCGTCAAATGAAGCCAATTTTGAAAATTCAGCAAATGTAGCTGGGGATTTTCCTCCTATCATGCGTATACGTTCAGCGATAACATCAATGGCATCAAACAAATTATTATAGTGCTCTTCAGTCATCAAATGTATCGATCTGAACTCTGAACCTTCAACATTCCAGTGAATATTCTGCGTCTTCACTAGAAGGACATATGAATCCGCGAGCACTTTTGACAAAACGTCCACAGATCCATTAGATTTATTTGAAAACAACGACATAATTTCCTCAAAAACCAAAAACATCTATTTTGATTTTTGCATAACATTATATCAAATTCAATTATTCGTTTTTCTGCAATCTAACCTACGCCTCAAGAGATAAATCCTCCTCAATTCTGAGCAACTGGTTATATTTAGCAACTCGCTCACCGCGAGCTGGCGCCCCAGTTTTAATAAACTTTGCACCGACGGCCACGGACAAATCTGCTATGGTTGTATCATCTGTTTCCCCTGATCTATGCGAAATTACAGTGTTGTATCCATTATCTTGAGCTATCTTGATCGCCTGAAGAGTTTCGGTTAAAGTGCCTATCTGATTTAGCTTAATCAAAATAGCGTTGGACGCATTCAGCGAAATTCCCTTGGCTAATCTGGCGGGATTCGTAACGTATAAGTCATCGCCCACTATCTGAACTTTATCTCCAAGCTCTTTGTTCATCCTAGCAAATCCATCCCAATCTTCTTCAGCCAGTGGATCTTCTATCGAAATTATCGGATAATCCTTAATCAATTCTTTATAAAACTCTATCATTTCATCTGATGTCTTTGTTTTACCTTCTATGGTGTATTTGCCATCTTTGAAAAGTTCGGATGCAGCAACATCAAGAGCTATTTGAACATCATCATAAGGTTTATACCTGGCAATTTTTATCGCTTCAATGACCAAATCCAAGGCCTCTTTAGTTGACGAGAGATTTGGAGCTACCCCTCCTTCATCTCCAACATTGGAATTCAGACCTTTTGATTTTAGCAACTTTTTTAAATTGTGATAGATTGTAGCGCACATAACAATGTATTCCTTGAATGTCGCTACCCTTGCCGGCACAATCATAAACTCCTGCACATCAATTTTATTATCAGCATGTGCGCCACCATTCAATATATTCATCATAGGTCTTGGCAAGTTACATTTTGCAATCCCGCCTATATATCGGTAAAGAGGCAAACCATGATATTCTGCCATTGCATGGCAAACAGCCAAACTTACCGATAAAATCGCATTAGCCCCGAGTTTAGCTTTATTTGAGGTTCCATCTAAATCAATCATAATTTGATCAATTCTGGATTGATTAGAAGCATCCTCACCAATCAACTTAGGCGATATTATGTTATTCACGTTATCTATGGCTTTCAGCACCCCCTTACCTACAAAGCGATCTCCACCATCTCGAAGTTCAATTGCTTCAAAAGCCCCTGTAGAAGCACCAGACGGTACTGACGCAATACCAACCGCGCCAGATTCCAAAACCACTTCAGTTTCCACTGTTGGATATCCCCGTGAATCCAAAATTTCCCTTGCATATATGCTTTTTATAAATGACATAATACTCACCAAGTGCAAATCATACGGGAAGTTTATGCCCTCACTATACGATTTGTCAAAAATTTTTCATTCACAGGTTGATAAGTATTTCCATGAAGAAAGTCAATTCGACAATGCATTGAGTAGTTCATAATAAACTTTTTCGAGAACTTGCAATTCCTCAACGGAACACCACTCATTAACAATGTGAGCATTTGCAATAGGTGTTCCAATTTCAACCACATCCGTAATTCTGCGCAGAGACACAGCATCCGAATTGCCTCCATAAGTTCCGCGTTCTGGAACAACTCCAATAGCCTTTGTAATCGCAGATGAACAAAATGCAATAAAGTCATCACTTGCGCCAATAAATGGCTCACTGAAACGTTTGAATTCAACAGAAACATTTTGCGGTAACTTGCCACTAATAAACTCCTCCAGCGCATCAAATGACCAATTATCATTAAAGCGAATATTAAATTTTGCCGTTGCTATGCCCGGAACAACATTGCGAGTATCGTTATCAACGTCCACGGATGTCATCTCTATATCAGATGGAGAAAAATTGGCGCTTCCACCATCTAATGATGCATTTGAAAACTCAGACAAAAACGTCACAAACTCGTGTAAATGATTTCCATATTGTTTGCCATTTACAACATGACATTGAGCCCCTCTGGAGGTAAAATCTACATTTAAACTTCCGCGACATCCAATTTTAATGTACTCTCCGGCCTTTTTAGGAGAGCAACTTTCGCATAGAATACATCCAGTTATTTTTTCATTATGGCTTAACAGCCAATCCACAACTCTGCTTGTCCCATCATATCCCATTATCTCTTCATCGCTCGTCAGCAAAACAGAAATTGAAAAATTCTGGCGATTCGTATTCAAAAATTTTACAATCGCAGACAACGCGGACGACAGAGGTCCTTTCATATCGTTTGTCCCGCGCCCATAAAGTTTGCCGTCACGATTAGTTAAAATAAAAGGCTTTGTGTTCCACCCTTCCATTGGAGGCACCACATCTACATGCCCAGCAAAACAAATATTTTTTTCAAAATGACCGTATTTAGCATATAAATTGGAGACATTCCCGAATTTCAGCTGCCAGCACTTAAATCCCAACTTTTCTAGAAAGGTAGCGCAATAATTAATTGCGTCACTTCCTTCTGGAGTTACTGTCTCAAAAGACACCAAATCTTCTAATAATTTTAAATACATACAAGAAAATCCATCACAATCTCTGAGCCATTCTATCACTAAAAATAATGCACATCTATGC
>CACYDS010000088.1 GCA_902773285.1 uncultured Pseudomonadota bacterium
CAGGCTGTTGAGATGATGGAGAGTAGTTCATCCGCAATCACTGTATGGGAAGAATCTACGATCCGGCAGCTTGTAGACTGGGTGAAGTTCCTCAGCACAGATGAAATCCTCGTGTGTCTACATGGTGGGATTGAGATTATGGAAAAAATGTAGTATACTATAAATAAATTGGCGGTGTAAACTTAGGAAACGCTGAATAAATCGCCGCACACATCTTGACAGCATCTTTTACGCTTTGTTTTTTCTCGAAATCTTGATGCACACAAAGTACATCTGCGATTTCTTACCTTTATCAGGTGAAAAATCTGCTCGTCAAGCTACACACTTCGATTTAATCAGCGCTTCCTTAGAAGTCGGCTGTGCAGGAGAAAAGAAGAATGCACTATATAAAACAAAAGAGAGCGAAAATGGACCATTGCAATATATGTGGTTCTTTTCGGAAATTAACATGGGATCATGTACCACCGAAAAGTACTCTTCTCGAGCCAGACACTATTTCAAATACCATATTTGGAGGAATGCCAACAGAGAGCAAACATTTGAAGCATTATCAGAGCGGAATAAAATACCGAACAGTGTGCGCCGAATGCAACAATGTTGTACTTGGTCAGAACGATAATGCTTATAAAGAGTTCATTTTAGAAGTCAGAAAACGACTTAAAGACTACTCAAGATTATACTTAGATACGGGTAAGGGTCAAAATACCATTATTGTGAAAACAAAAATCAATAGAGTGCTGCGATCAATATGTGGACACTTTCTATCCATGAAAGAGTTTTATGATTGTGAGAATGTAACAGACAATCAACTGAGAAAATATGTTTTGGATACAGGAAGTAAACTTACAAGCTTTGAAGCGATTAATCTTTTTTGCTGGTTTTATCCGTATCCTACAGTTTCTAATTTTCGTGATATTTTAGTGACTGGGGGACAGGCATTTTCCCATCCCAAAGGTTTCATCAGTGGAATTTCGTCATATCCTTTGGGGTATCTTCTTTCAAGCATTGACGAAAGCGAATGCTGCGTCGATAATTTAGGGGCATACTCCACGCCCAATATTGATGAAGAAGTCCAGATATGCCTACACTTAAACACGGTATATTATGCAGATATGGCTCTTTCAAAAGATTTTAATTGGCCTGCAAATTTATCGAGCGGACAGTTTGGCGCACAGGCAGCTTTGGTATCAAAGAAAATAATAGAGGCATCAAGGCTTGGCATTCCAAAAAAGAAAGGTTAAAAACGACCACCAATGTTTTCAAAATAATGCTCAATCTAATATATGATCGTCTGTTTGAGGGTTTTATTATGACATTGTTTAAGGATGCAAAAATATTTTTTGATTCTATAAAAGAGTCACGTCTCCCCCCAGATCAACTATATATTCATGACGATGAGCAGTGCCCTTGTGGGTCTGGAAAGATATTTTTAGAATGTTGCAAAAACAAGCCCGATCCCGGTCCTTTCAGTTCACCGAAGCCTCCAGAAGTCCTCCTAATGGAGCGTATGCGAAAAAGCCTTAAAAAGAGAAGGATTTGCCTCCATCCGGATCAAACAAGTTGTCAAGGCAACATAAAAGAAGCTCACGCTTTACAAAACCATAAGATTATATCATTACTTGCCAGCAACGATAACCATGTGATAATGCAGGATCAAACTAAACAATCTATTGTTTCTGGTGATCCGCTGAATTCCAATATCATTGTTCCATTTAGCAAGGTGAGTGGAAATAAAGCAACAACACAAAGCTGCTTTTGTGACTTGCATGATACAGAATTGTTCAAAACAATAGAGGCAGGTGCTCCTGATTTTGACCCTCAAAATGAGGAAATGAGGTTTTTGTACGCCTATAAAGCCTTTATCTTTGAATACGCAAAACAGCTACAGCTTATGAGCATACTCAAGGAGACTTTTTCAGAGAGACCTCAGGTGTTCTCACTTCCAAATTTAGTGAAAGAGTACCGTATTCAATGTATGCGTATGGAAGAATTTACACCTGTGAAGAGTCACTTTGATGCTGAAATATTGTTGGGCACACATAACGGTATTGAGACATGTGTGGTTAAGATTCCATATCAGATTGGTTTTGCAAATTATGCTTATACTGCTCCTGATTTTGATTTGAATGGTGAGAGAATTAAAACCATCGATAACTGTAGGAAAATGCACAGGTTAGCGGTAACGGTCTTTCCCGAATCCAACCAGTCGTATATTTTGCTCAGTTGCTTATCTTCTGAGGAAAAAACTTATCATGACTTTTTTAGTCAAATACAGATATCTGGAATTGAAAAAGTGTTATTCTATTTCAATCTATTTTTACCCTTGTTTTCAGAGAATCTTGTAATCAGTGAAAAACTATGGAACAACCATAGTGAAAAAGGTCAATTGGGGTTAGTACATATGGCAAACCTGATAGGAACCGACCAGTTCAAAATGAGCCAAGCTATTGGAATGGCACTTCGAAACGCTGCGAAGAACAAGAAAATGGAATATTCAAAACGTGGGGTAATAGATTTGTTTCAAAAATTATAGGTATTTATTATAACGTAGCATTTAATTTGAATAATAGGAAAAGTAAAAGTTTTGCCTTTTCACAGGCGACCGGTTTTTTAGATTTCGTATCCATTTGTCGCAGAGACAGGAATATGACTGCTGTTTAGTAATTATCTGGATTGAAAGGGTATTTGCAGGCGTAGCTTATCTCAATCTTAAAGATTAGGAAAAGGGAAACCATTGATTTTTGACTACGGTTTCCCTTTAGCAGAAAAGTATGCTTAGCAAACTCTCCTGCACGGGAGTGGCTATTGAACGTGAAAAAGTACTCCTCCTGGGTCCCTTTCATAATATTTTCCTTCCCGAAACTTTAGGATTGTGGCATCTTTAGTGTACGGATTAGACACAATTGAGAAATCCGAACTTCGTTCCGATGAGGACGGCGTTCGGATTTCTTGTTTCTATCGAAGCTGTCAAGCACATGTAGTATATAACATACTGCCCGGAGGGATTCTGCATGCGGAAACCCTCCGGGCTTTTTTCCATATATTCGACTTTATACACAAATCGCCTAAAATAATCTCAAAGGAGGCTGAGTGGCATGGAAAGAGCGAGCCGCTATCTGTATCCGTCTGACGAGAAGTGGAGGATGCTGCTCCTTGCTCTGAACAGTCTGCGCAGCAAGCTGATCGTCCAGGGCGGATAAAAAGGTATAATTGTCTTGCAAAAGTTTTTTGACTGTAGACGAAAAGAAGTGTTTTATGTTATAATTTTCATACCGAGTGTAATCATCTCTATCCAGGGTTTAAAGGAGGCCTGACGATACTTTGAAAAGTCTTTCCGCTTTTACAAAACGATTGCTTTCTGCTTTGCTTGTTCTGGCAATGCTTGCTTCTTCTTTCCCTGCATACGCCGAGACTTCCACCGGCGCAGTGCCGGAGGTAAGCTGTGAATCAGACACCCCGTCTCTGCATGTCGGCGATACCCACGAATGGAAGCCGTTTGTGAATTATCCTCAGCTTCAGATCACCTACAGGAGCAACAAGCCCGAGGTGCTGAGCATAAGCTCCGACGGGCTCATTACCGCGTTGCAGGAAGGTGAGGCGTTTGTGACAGCAACAAGCGAGAAAACAGCCGAATATGAGTCGGCAAAGTACGAATGCCTGATTTATGTGTTTTCTTCCGCGGATGGCCTGTATCTGTGCGATGCGTGTACCTATTTTTATTATCAGGGCAAAAAGTATGAATCCGGGGAGTTGCCTCTGGATGTTGAGCGTGAACTGTGCCTGACGCAGCCGGATCTGAAAATTTACCTTCAGGACTATCTGGCTCCCTGGCAGGAAAGAATA
>CACYDS010000089.1 GCA_902773285.1 uncultured Pseudomonadota bacterium
AGGTCAGCGCCTGAATGGCTCTGAGCATATGCATACCTGGACAGGCCAATGGGCGCGATGTGGTAAAATATAAAAATACCACATCGCGCCCCGCGGCAAGATTTTAGGACAAATTTCTGATTTTTTGATAAAATCTTGCTGAGCTGTGTTTTTTATTTTTATAAATGAAATTTACTTTCGATTGGCTACAAGAGCATCTGAGAACAGATATGACATATCTTCAGATCGCTGATAAACTCACAACTCTTGGAATAGAGGTTGAGGATATCATTGACAACAGGGAAAAATATAAAAATTTCATTGTCGGAGTTATAGAAAATGCAGAAAAGCATCCAGATGCCGATAGATTGCAGGTATGTCAAGTTAACATAGGTGACAAAACATTACAGATAGTCTGCGGTGCGCCAAATGCTAGGGCTGGAATTCATGTTGCCGTAGCGTTGGTCGGAGCAATCATTCCCGCTCATGGAGAGGCACTAAAAAAAGGCAAAATACGCGGGATAGAAAGCCATGGCATGATGTGTTCCAGTCAAGAGCTTTTGCTCGGCGAAGAATCTGATGGGATCATAGAATTGCCTGCGACTTCTATCCCTGGCCAAGAGTTAGCTGTAGCGCTTGGAATAGATGATGTGATATTCGACGTTAGCATAACTTCCAATAGAGCTGATTGTTTCAGTGTTAGGGGAATAGCGCGCGATTTATCCGCTATCGGAGCCGGAGATTTATTAGAACTTAACGAATATGAAATTGCAGAAAATATAGAAAATCCAGTAGATATTGAAATAGATACTTCAAATTGTGATTATTTTTCAACGATGGCCGTATGCGATATTTCCGGGCAAACTCCAGGTTACATCGCCAAAAGATTGAAAGCTGTTGGACAAAACTTAGTATCTTTGCCTGTTGATATAGCAAATTATGTATGTCTAGACATTGGACAACCTCTACACATATATGATCTAGATAAGCTACCCTCTAAACTAAAAGTTCGGAACTCACGACAAGGTGAAATTTTGGATACATTAAATAATAAACAAACTATTTTGCCTGAGGGGGCAGTTGTTGTCGCTGCTGATGATGACGTTTTATCAATTGCTGGAATAATGGGGGGAATAAAGAGCGGATATTCTGCTACAACCAAAAGCATCCTTATTGAATGTGCATATTTCGATAAAATAGCAATTGCCAAAGCCGGACAAACACTAAAAATAAACAGCGATGCTAGGACAAGATTTGAACGAGGAACAGATCCGAAAGCAGTCGATATCGCTATAAAATATGCTGCAAAGTTAATATCTAAATGCTGTAATTGCAAATTATCAAATATAAAAAGATATGGTAAGTTAACTAAAAATGAGCATATCATAGAGCTAACTTATGAGAAATTCAATGCAATAACGGGATTGTCGCAAAAAATATTTGAGAAAGCTCAAAATGACTTGGTAAAGCTTGGGATAACAGTAAAATCCGCAGATTCTGAAAAAATGATTCTTAAAACACCAAGTTGGAGACATGATCTTGAAATTGAAGCAGATATAATAGAGGAAATACTCAGACTTCAGGGATATGAAAATATTAGTGAAGAAGAATTGCCAATACAAGCCCCAAAATTACATTGCTATAACATTGATAAAATTTCGGACGCCTTGGTTTATAACGGTTTTTACGAAATAAAAACTTTCTCATTTCTCGATAAAAATGCAGCTCTGCTGTTTGCAGATGAATCTGAATTAATAAATTTGCATGGCGCATCCTTGGAATTTTCCAGTTTACGTCCGACAATCGTCGCTTCGCATTTAAAAGCTATAAAAAACGCCCAAAATAAGAGCCAAAAAAATTCTAAATTTTTCGAAATTGGAAAGTGTTTTAGGAACGAGCGGGGCAGAGTAGGGGAAAAGATGGTTTTGGCCATCACGATGTCAGAAAAACTTACCTCAAGAAATTGGGAAAAACCTCAGAAAGATGTTTCTGTCTTTGACGCAAAATCCATATTGGAACGATTGCTGAATATGTTGGGTATCAACTATAGACTGCAAACATCAGCACCAGGCTACTATCATCCTGGACGCAGTGGGACATACATATACCAAAAGGATACTGCACTTGCTCACTTTGGAGAAATACACCCTAGCGTATTAGTAAAAATGGATATAAATGTTCCTGTTGTATGTTTAGAATTATTCTTAGACAACATACCAGAACTTGCGGAACAGAAAGATAAGCAACCGATAGAAATTTCGCAGTATCAACCGACAACTCGAGACTTTTCTTTTGTGGTTAAAAAATCTATTTCAGCTCTGGATATCATTAACGCAGTCAAGAAGCTTAGAATAAACGAAGTTCAGGATATAAAAATTTTTGATGTATATGAATCTGAAACGTTGGGAGAGGAGAATAAGGCTGTTGCATTCGAACTTCTGCTGCAGTCTATAAAATCCACACTGTCGGAGGAAAGGATAAGAGAAATATCCGATATGGTCTATGAGAGCATCAAAAAAAATTGTGGAGGACAACTGCGTCAATAGGTATTGACAAAGTGGGGCAGGGTAGATTACCCTGTGATCAGGTTGTATAAATATAAATTGGTTCATGTTTTTATGTTTAATAAATTTGGAATGACAAACATGAACGTTTTTTCGCATAGTATGCTTTGGTGGCGCTAAGCGCCTATAAAAAATTTTTATAAATTTCGAAAATTTGTTGTTTGTTTTCTTTTGAGGAGAAATTTTTATGAGTAAATTTGTAAGTTCTGTTTTTTTGGTATCAGGGACAGCTATAGGTTCAGGCCTAATATCGTTGCCAATTTCAGCGGCTAAACTTGGTATGAGGTGGACATCCGTAATTATCTTGCTAGCTTTTTTAATTGCATATAAAACTTCGTGCTTGACGATCGACCTGATCAAAAATCGTGGTAGGGCACTAACCATAGTGGAATTATCGAATGAAATATCAGGGAACATTGCCAAATCAGTATCAATGATATCACTATATGCTTTGTCCCTAGCGTTACTTTGTGCATATTTTGCTGGAACAAGTAGCATTTTGAGCAACTTCTTTGAATTAAGCCAAGCTGTCTCAATCGTTTCTTGTATTGCAATATTTTCGGTTTTATTTTTAATCCGATCTAATGCATTTTACAGGCTAAATTCAGGAATGGTATTCATTTTGCTCACACTGATAATTGGGGGCATATTTACAATACCTCCAAGCGGTGATGGATTAAGAAGTATGAGCAATATTTCTGGAAATTTTGAGCTACTTATGCCGTTCCTGCCAATCATTTTCACGTCATTTGGAGTTCAAAACGTATGTCCATACGTAGCACAACACATGGGACTCGAAAACATAAAAGCGATCAAGAAGGCATTTCTTATTGGAACATTAATTCCCGCAATTGTATATGCCTTATGGATCTACGCAGTTTTAACAAGAATTTACGTATTCGATAACGCATTTTATATTAAACTTTTGAATGGCGGTATCGATGTTGGAGAACTGGTGAAGTCACTCTGTAACTCAGCTCATTTCGAATTTGAGAACATCATTCTGAAATTGCTATCACTTTTTGCAATTTTAACATCTGCAGCAGGAACTGGAATAGGGCTCATTAGTGCGCTTAAAGAAACAACACTGCAACAAAATAAATTGCTAATTTCCCTGATTGTTATCGGAATTCCAGCGTTTTTAACCTTGGTGATTCCAAACGCTTTTATTCGGATACTTTCGTTTGGCGGAATGATTGCAACAACATTTGTCATATTTATGCCTGTTTATCTAAACAGCAAAATATCAAGAATTAGCACAGCAGATATGGCTTGTTTAATTTTTGGAATACTTGTTGTGATAGCAGAAATTTTTATGTAGAGAAAGCAAGGCATTCGCTGATTTTCTGAATTGTAATTCTGAGATACCTATTGCGCAACATGTGTTCATTTAGTACCATAAACTGGTAGCACGGTTGCGCAACCCCTAAGTTGCTCAACAGAAAATATTTAGTTTCCATAATATACATTATGAGGAATTGTCAGAAAGGAGAAATTTGATGATAGAACAAACTTTTTCAATTATTAAACCAGATGCGACAAAACGTAATCTCACTGGAGAAATAAATAGTATGATCGAAGCTGCTGGATTTAGGATAATAGCACAAAAACGCATACATATAACATTGGAACAAGCAAAGCGCTTTTATGCTGTGCATTCCGAAAAACCATTCTATAACGACTTGTGCGAATTTTTAAGTTCTGAACCTGTTGTCGTGCAGGTATTGGAAAAGGAAAATGCCATAGCAGATTACAGAAAACTTATGGGCGCGACTAATCCAGCCAACGCTGAAGAAGGAACGATTAGAAACAAATTCGCATTATCCATAGACCAAAATTCAGTACATGGTTCAGATGCGCCAGAAACTGCGCAGAATGAAATAAAATTCTTTTTCAGCGATATTGAAATCGTTGGATAAATATTGTCTTCTGATTTTAAGAAATCCTAAATAATGTTGGTAAGATATATTCCAAATATATTGTGTTTATTTAGGATTTTTTGTATTTTTCCCATTATATATTCTTTAATATACCATAATATAATTATGGCAATATTGACAATTGTATTAGGGGGTATTAGCGATTTCTTTGATGGATATATTGCTCGCAAATATAAATGCGAGACTAGGCTTGGATCTTTGTTAGATCCCCTAGCTGACAAAATATTCACAAATGTTGTTTTGTGGGGACTGGTAATGTTTCACAAGGTTAGCTTCCCATATTGGTGTGCCTATTTGATATTGGCAATCACCCTATCCTTTCGCGACTTTATCTTACTCGTGGGATCAAGTTTTGTTTTATCTAAGAAAATGACCGTAAATTTAAAACCGCTATACATAAGCAAACTATGCACGACAATGGTTTTTGTTTTTATCGCATATTCAATAATATTTTTAGGAATGAATTTTCAAACACAATTCCCCCCACCCTATTCTTTGTACGAATTGTTGCAACAATTGGAACTGGATTTTGGATATGAGATTACGTCTTTCCACAATTTCTGGGAATACATAGGATTGTTCCTTGGATACACTAGCGTTTTGATGACAGTTGTAACGTTTGTCACTTACGTAGTGCGATTTATAAAAAATCTTGCTCCAAATGGTCACTAAAGTTTTGCGGGATTTTGATATAGAGCAAATTGCAAATTCTGGACAATGCTTTAGAATAGTTCGCACATCATCTACCACCTGGAATGTCAAGGCTTTTGGCCGAAACCTTTATGTAATGAAAATAAGTGCTAATGAATATGCATTCGACTGCACGGAAGAGGAATACACTAGCGTTTGGTATAATTATTTTGATTTGGGGACAGATTATTCTATATACAAATCGGTAATAAGGCATTCGGAAGATCCATATTTGATAGATGCAATCGATTATGGTTATGGTATACGGATACTTCGCCAAGACTTATGGGAAACGATAGTTAGTTTTATCATTTCGCAACGAAATAATATTTTTAGGATAAAAGGAATTATTGAGCGTCTATGCCGTCCCTTTGGCGATGTCTTCCCCTCCCCTACTCTTCTTAAGGATTATACAGAAAATGATTTCAAATTACTTGGATTGGGATATAGAGCCAACTACATCGTCAATATTGTAAAAAATGTGTTAAATGGCGCATTAAGACTGGATTACCTCAAGGTGTTGCCCACAGCTGATGCTCTGGAATATCTACAAAAATTCAACGGCATTGGAGCAAAAGTGGCTAACTGTATCGCCCTATTCTCTTTGTATAAAATCGATGCGTTCCCGCAAGATGTCTGGATAAAAAGGATCATCAAAACACGCTATGCCGGCAATTTTCCTGTTGAGAAATATGCGCCATTTGCCGGTATAGTTCAACAATATATGTTCTTTTATGAACGCTTTGTAAAAGATAATTAAACCACGTCGTGCGGTGAATTTATGCCTCTTTTTATACAATTTATTGTCATAATCTCTGGAATTTTTATATTACTGCGTGGTAAAAATTACACCGCAGTCATGCTATCGCCTCCCGTCTGTCCGCCATAAACCCCTTCCATAATCAGCTCATCCGCATTTTGGACATAGAGTAAACCGATAAGATAACAACTTGTCGTCTTCTAAATCGACAATTTTCATGCAGCTTCCTCCCTCACCCCGGTGAATAATATAATACATTTTTTTGCGATAAGAGCACCAATTGTAGATCAAAATGCTGTATGCTTAGACTAAGCGGGAAGTGGGAAAAGTGCATTTTTTATGACTATAGGCGAACAAGAAGCAGCATCTAAGGTAAGTGAAACAAATACGGAACCAACTGTAGAGGAATTAAAAGATCAATTGCTACGAGCAATGGCGGAGGTTCAGAATACAAAAAAACGTGCAGAGAAGGAAAAAGCCGACATATCCAAGTTCAGCATTTCTGGATTTGCAAAGGATGTATTGCGTATCCGCGATAACCTTCAACTTGCCCTAAAAAGTAACATACAAGATACTGGGGCAATAGTTGACGGTATCAAATTGACAATGTCGGAAATGGACAATATTCTTGGAAGCTATGGCATAAAAATTATAGACTCCATGGGAAAGCCGTTTGATCCAAATTTTCATCAGGCAATGATTGAAGTCGAGACTGTGGACCGCAAGCCTGGTGTTATTGTCCAAGTGATGCAAGAGGGATTTATGATTTACGACAGGTTGTTAAGACCAGCATTAGTGGGGGTCTCAAAGAAAGTTAGCAAGAATGAAACTGAGGCTTCATAATACTCTCTCCGGAAAAATCGAGAACTTCATTCCAATAGACGAAAATAATGTCAAGATGTACGTCTGTGGGCCGACGGTTTATGCTCGTGCGCACCTTGGAAATGCACGCCCCGCGGTAGTTTTTGATATTTTATATAGGATTTTGCAAAAACTTTACAAAAGCGTGACGTATGTCCGAAATATTACAGATATAGATGACAAAATCTATAAAGCTTCCATTGAACGAAATGTTGCTATTTCGGATTTGACGGAGAAAACAATAGCAATGTATCACGACGACATGGCTGCGCTTAATGTTCTACCAGTAACAATAGAACCAAGAGCAACTGAAAATATAGCTGACATGATTGAATTTATAAAAAATCTAATTATTAATGGAAATGCGTACGTGATTAACGGTCATGTTTATTTTAATGTAAATTTATCAAAAGATTACGGCCAATTATCAAAAAAAAATACAGAGACCCTGCTGTCCGGAGCTAGGGTAGAAATTTCTGAGAGCAAGAATAACCCGCTGGATTTCGTTCTTTGGAAACCAATCGATGAAAGATTCAATTTCGGATGGGATAGCCCATGGGGTAAAGGAAGGCCTGGATGGCATATTGAATGTTCAGCTATGTCAAAAAAATATTTAGGAGAAATTTTTGATATTCATGGCGGTGGAGCCGACTTAATATTCCCTCATCACGAAAATGAAATAGCTCAATCTTGTGCCTTAACTCATCAAAGGCACATGGCAAATTACTGGATACACAATGGACACTTGAATATAGATGGTCAGAAAATGTCAAAATCTCTTGGCAACTTTTTAACAGTCAATGAATTGCTGCGAAACTTCAATGGAGAAGTTATAAGGTTAGCCTTCCTTGGCACGCATTATAGGGCCCCAATGAATTTTAGTTTTGACGGATTAAAACAGGCAAAGAACCGTCTTGATAGGTGGTATACTGCGCTTAGAGGGATTGAGATTACCTCAACAAATGAAATTTTTGATGACGTCTTTGAAGCCTTGCTGGACGACATGAACACCCCAAAAGCTATTTCCGTTCTATGCTCCAAGGTTGATGAAATTAATAAAACCAAAAACTCAGAATTTGCCGGTATTTTTGTCAATAGTTGCCAAAAATTACTAGGAGTAATGCAGAATAAAATCTGTGATTGGTTCTGCTGTGTGGATAGCAAAAAACAAGCCTGGATTGAATTAAAAATTCAAGAAAGAAACATTGCTAAGCAAAGCAAAGATTTTACAAAGGCGGATGCAATTCGGTCTGAACTTTTACAAAATTGCATAGTGATAGAGGATACTAAAGATGGCACAATCTGGAAGCTTAAAAAGTAGGATTTTGCTTTTTATTATAAGCTTCTTTGGAGCAGGATTAATCTCACGCAAAATGCCCGGCACAATTGGTTCGCTCGCTGCAATGTTACTACTGCTCGCGATGCCGAAATCTAGCCTCCTAGCACTGATTTGTTTTTTGGTTAGTTTTTTCCTAGGCTGGATTTGTTGCACCTTCTATGTTTTGATATATGAAACAGATAAAGACCCAGCTTACGTTGTAATAGACGAAGCGTGTGGAATATTTTTAAGCGTGGCAATAATCTATTATTGTGGATATACAACAACCTTTGATATATTCCTCTCATTCGCTTTATTCAGATTATTTGATATTTTTAAGCCATACCCAATCCGTAACATTGAGGCCTGGTTAAAAATGCATCGAAATACGGTATCGCTTGGAATAATGCTAGATGATGTCATAGCCTCGATGTTTGCCTCCACTACCCACCTAGTCTTGAAAGCTTTGACAGTTTAACGACTGCATACACAGCTAAAAACTTTTCATTAGTTTATCGGTCAATTCCATGTTTTTTGGTGATTTGATATTTTTTTTGTGATATGAATGTTGCTGTTTCGAAAGAATTTTGTTACTATCGGATGTAGTACGCCTGCTTGGTGGAATTGGTAGACACAACAGACTTAAAATCTGTCGCCCCAAAGGCTTGCCGGTTCGAGTCCGGCAG
>CACYDS010000090.1 GCA_902773285.1 uncultured Pseudomonadota bacterium
ACGGAGTATCTGGTAAATCGTGATAAGTTCCATAGGCTATACCAATCGCTGAGGGAAGTGAGTATTCCGCATTCGGATATGGTAATTATGCTTGGGAATCCGTATGCGCAAACCATCAAGAATTGGAAGAATATATCGGAAGAACGACGCAAGATATTGCGCAGTGAATACCCTGAGATGGATGTGGCTACATCTGCATACCTCAAATGGGAAACGGAGAACATGCGCATTTCCAATGTCCAAGAGGGTATTGATGATTGTACCATCGACTTTGCACTATTCGCTTCCAGCGTCAAAGGTATCGCCAGCACAGCTACCACCGCATGGAAACTCTTCTTTAGTAGAAAGGTAACCGAGGCCGCAGTAAGGAATGCAAAGAAGATTGAAAAAGCAGCATATAAATTGACAGAAGCTGAACGCAAGGGCTTTCGAGGTATTCGTGGAAAAATCGAGCTCGATACCCCGAAGGGGATGGTGCGGAACCGTGATACCACGATTGGCGGAAGAAGGTACTGGGGGCATGCGCTTGATAGTATGCAGGATCGGGGAATTCCGTTGTCAGCGGTTGAAAGTTGTATAAAGACCGGGAAGCGTCTGCTTGTTCATAGCGGTAGGATAAAGTACTACGATGCAACCAACAAGTTAAGTGTAGTAGTAGAAAAGGAATCTGGAGATGTAGTAACAGTAATATGGGAGACATTAAAATGCAAGTAACGTTTTACCGAGATAAAGTTCGCACAATAGTGCGAACTTTGGATGGGATTTTGGTACATGCTTTCTGCAATGGGTATGAAGATGATGTTTTAGACGAAGAGTTAGAAATTTGTCAAACCTTGACTGATAAAGTTATAAAACTCATTTGTGATGGATGTGAACTAAAAGACATTATAGCAATTCTTGAAGAGGGTGGTTCCGCATATGAGCATTTTCATATAAGTTTTCCGCATTCAAAGGCAAAACAAATTGCTGCACAGTTATGGGAATACAAAAATGATGTGCAAAAGTATACACACTTAGCTCAGCAAGAAACAATCGATTATCCTGAAGAAGAAGTCAAGCGATTAAAACAAATAGAAGATGAACTAAATAGCGATTTGGAATATGCAGACAAATAATGCGGTGTATCAAAGAGGACTTCTGGCAAAAGAACTGCAGACGTTGTTCAAGCCGGAGAGCCAATATAGCTATAGTGCACATAACTATAGGTCAAGTCCATGGTTGCAGATATACGACGCACGCCATATGAAGGTTGATACGTCGCAGTATCAGAGAAATAGCAATTACTTCTCGAACCTCTATAAATCGATGCGTGGTGCTGATATATCTCACCAAGATATCCTGGCTATCTGGGGCAACCCGTATATTGGCGTAGTAACCAAGTGGAGTGAGCTATCGCAGCAACGGAAGCAACGCTTGGTTCAAGAGTATCCTGGAATTGATGATACGGCTGAGAAAATCAGGCATGAACGCGAGGAGTTTAAGCATAGTCTCGAGAGAATGCTGGATTCTCCAATGGATAGGTTTATCGACCAGATGGTTATTCCGATGACGACTTTTGCTCTTTCGAATACTCCATATGGGCGTGCGTATGCTGTAGCTAAAACCGTTGTAGTTCCAAGGCTGGGACAGATAGCAACGGCAATAGGCGCATCGGAACTCTACCGCCGATATATCAGTTTTTCGAAGAAGCATAACAACGATGGACTGAAGAAAGGCACGGAAACTAATGCTCCAAGATTACAAGCGACACGTGGTGATGCTGATAAATACTTGCAAGGACTGAAATACAAAGGAGTACTGGGCAAAAAAGGTACAACAAAAGATGGACATGAATATTACCAATTTGTGAAAAAGTGTGAGTACAAGGGAATGAAATTCAAGAATGGCGAATATATCAGTCGAGATACTCAGCATCATGATTGGGAATATTTTAGAAATCCTAAGACACATAATGGAGCAATCGATCCTATAAGAGGGGATATATACAAAGATCCTGTGCCTGGACGCTCCCTGAAACTACCTTGAGGAAATAATGAATAGTGATGTTGAAAGAGAATATAAAGAGCAGTGCTGTTGCGGAGCGCTGTTATCTAGTGTGGGACGCGGTGAATTTGCTTACGACTCGGTTTTAAGATACTTTGCCTGCTACATCAAGGGACAAGAGTACGAAGAAACAGGAGAACCCGCTAAACAAATTTTGAGATATTGTCCATTTTGTGGAACTAAGCTACTTAGTCTATGGAGCAAATACAGTGAAGTAATAGAAGAAGAGCTGGGAGAGGATGCTATACCTGAAAGTATATGGTTACCTGAAGATAGGAAGCATCTTCCCAAAGAATTTCAGACTTCAGAGTGGTGGAGGAAGCGAGGGTTATAGAACCATGGTGTTGCACTTTAGGAAAGTTTGTACTAAAATTAGTACTAGGAAGATTTGTTATGAATGATTTATGATGATAGCACGGCAGGGTGAGCTTCGCTCGAATATTAAGAAATATTTCGATATTGCATTTAATGGCGAGGCTATTATAGTGCCACGCAAGAAAAATCAGAATGTCGTCATTATGTCCGAAAATGAGTATAAATCACTCGAAAAAGCTAGGCGAAATGCAGAATATCTGGCGAAATTAGACGAATCCGACAGGCAATTGGCTAGAGGCGAAATCGTCGTGAAGACTATGGAAGAAATCGAAAATATGGTGAAATGAAAAACATTGTTTTTACGAAAAGAAGCTGGGGAGAATACGTGTATTGGCAACAGCAAAATATAAAAACAGCGCAGAAAATCAATGCACTTTTGCGGAGCATCCTCAGGGAGGGAGTTCTCTCAGGGGAGGGCAAACCTGAAAAGTTGAAATACCGCCCTGAAGACTACAGCCGGCGGATTGATAGTGAAAATCGCCTAGTATATTTAGTTAGCAACAATGAAGTAATCGTCAAATCATGCAAATGACACTACAATGATAATTGAAATTGGTATTACGAAGATGAGAAATAGTAATGTAAAATATTGTTCGGTACAAAATTATATACCTATCACGCCAATACCTCACTTTAACACTTTTTTAACGAAAATGTTTCACGTGGAACCGCATGCCACATATGAGCTAGAGGCGATGCCCAGGAAGGTTAAGTTAGCCAGGGAGATACGTGATCTTTTCCGGCCGCTGAGTAGCTATATCCCGCAGCACCATAAGGGTAGAGCACACCCGCTTACTCAGATACACAATGCGTATAATATGAAGGTTGATACATCGGAGTATTTGGTAAATCAGAGTAATTTCCACAGGCTATACCAATCGCTGAAGGATGTGAGTATTCCGCATTCGGATCTGGTAATTATGTGCGGGAATCCGTATGCGCAAACCATCAAGAATTGGAAGAATATATCTGAGATAAGGCAGCGGGTGCTGCGCAGTGAATATCCGGAGATGGATGTGGTGACAGCAGCATACCTCAAATGGGAAGCCGAGAACATGCGCATTTCCAATATCCAAGAGGGTATTGATGACTGTACTGTCGACTTCGCGCTATTCGCTTCCAGCGTCAAAGGTATCGCCAGCACAGCTACCACAGCATGGAAACTCTTCTTCAGCAGGAAAGTTACAGAGGCCGCAGTAAGAAATGCAACAAAGATTGAAAAATTAGCATATAAATTGACAGAAGCTGAACGTAAGGGTTTCAGAGGAATTCGCGGGAAAATAGAGCGGAAAAATTTCAAGGCATGTGGTATAGAACAAAAACGACGGAATATTGCTCAAATAATTGACGGAAAGTCATATAGCGCACATATTCTAGATCAAATGCAAAACAGAGGTATTGGGCATTTGGTGGTGGAAAATGCCATTCGTACTGGCATAAAGAGAGTATCAAAACAATTTCCAAAAACATGTTCAGAGTTTTATGACAATGTGAACAAAATTACAGTAGTAGTTAACAATGTAAACAGTAGTAGTTAACAATGTAACAGGAAAACGGGTAACGGCATATTTTGGGTAGGGCGATGTGGCAAACGGAAGTACTATATACCAGAATCAAAAAAATATTAAAATGGGAATATCCAGGAATGGAATGCTATGTTAACGATATGTGGCACTTACTCTCTAGAGGAGCAAGTACCTCTGAACTCAAGCATAAAATACTGGAAAATGACAAAGAGATAGGTATTGAAAATTCGAGGACTGACGCAGAATTGAAGGATATTATAAAAAAATTGCTACAATTGCAGCCATATGTACAAAAATGTAAAAAAATTTTAAAAAAGCAATGTCATAGTGAATTCAAACGTTTAAAACAAATAGAAGACGAATTAAATAGCGATTTAGAATATGCAGATAAGTAGCTATGTTTTTTTACAGCAATATGCTCTATCACCTAGCGCTGTAGTGCTTACGGCATCTGAGCATTTTTACACATTTTTCATTGACAATTTCGTAAATTAGCCTGTTTTTCTTATCAATTCTACGCGAATAGACCATATTACTGTAGTATTTTAGTCGTTCGGGTTTACCTATTCCAACCGCAGGATGTTTAGCTATGTCTAACGATAAATTTCGAACTTTTTCAAATAATTTTCGGTTACTTTTGCGCAACCAATTTAAATCTTCAAGAAAATCCTGGGTATAGAATAACTCAATCATGGAATACATCTGCGAACTTCATTGGTATGGCTTTTTGCTCTAATGCATGATCAATATAGGGTTTTTCGTGTTTATAATACTCATCAAGGGTTTCTTCTTTGCTCATGTGCTCCCTAACCAAAAATTCAATAGTTTTTCCGATAGTTCGCAAATCAACCTTGGCCATTTTTTTCAATTGTTCTAAAACTTCTTCATTAAGTCTTACAGTTAATGCTTTTGACATACTATCACATCAATTATCCCCTTATAACTTATACTGCAATATTTTTATGCGTTTGTAAAGCATTTTATGATTGTGATGAACCAAATATTGAGCTATTATGAGCACAATGAGAGTGTGTTCAAAGGCCTGGAGATGAGTGGTGGTGACATTGTTGTGAACAGCGGGAGTATGAACATTTCTGGCAAGCTGTCCGGTGCCGTGAACAACATGGGTGCTGGTTGCCAAAGTAGCCTATATATCAACGATTACGATGCTAAACGGCGTGGAAATTATTTTGCACCTGGTGGCAGGATATATACCTCCGAGTTGTGTCTCAACAAGATCAACCAGGATGTTGTGGATTTGACACATGAACAAACTCTTTTGGAGAAGTTTAAGCTTGCGACTAGGGTAACTCCGGAGCAGGCGTATGAGCGCTATCAGCTAATCAAGCAGGGCCTGGAAAACCAGCTATACTCGCCACAAATCGTCAGAAAAATCAAGAAGG
>CACYDS010000091.1 GCA_902773285.1 uncultured Pseudomonadota bacterium
ATAGCCTTCGTATAGGTTTGCAAACAGCACAGGCGTACTTTCTTCTTTTTCAGACACTTTTGGCATATCATCGCAAATGACAACTGGATAGCCCAAAAGCGTATCCGGAATGCCGTGTGCAATCGAATTTTGCCACAGAAATTTGCCGTTTGTCCCATCCTTCAGCGTTCGGATGTGAGATGCAGCGTTGCGCGACATGATCCAAGTTGCATTTGCCAGATACTTCGACGGAAGTTTCTCCATCAGCTCAACAATCTTCGTATAATCAGTGATTTTGCCTGGTGTTCCTCCGACAATACCTTCGATTTGGCGTGTTTTTTGTGCCCCAATTGATATGTCGTATTTTAAAATTCCCTTAGGTTGAGAAATGCCATCCCCGAATAAAAATGACCTATTTTCCGAAGCAGCCATCTGCATCGTTATTTTATCATGAATAAACTCTTCGACATTAGCGGTGTCATCCTCAAGTAGAGTGTGCGAAACTCGTGGTTTTGCAAAAAGTTGATGTAAATGTATAGATACTTTCGAAATCGCAGATATTTCATCACACTTTATAAGCTCGTCCGTTATCCATCCAGACGCTTCAGAATCGTTTGTATCCACGACAACATCGAGTCTATCGTTGGATGTATAAGTCACTTTCGCAAGCGATTTTATAGGACTCAAAATTTGAATTTTGTTCGTTATAGAGTCCGAAATTGAGGTCGGCAGTTCAATCGTTGCTTGATCATTCTGATTTCCTCTTAAGAAATTCAAAAATTTTTTAGAGTCAGTATTTGCATTTTGGTTATCAATAAATACATTCATATTTTTCTCCTTGAAAATAAAAAAAGGTTAAACTAAAATCTTGATTAAGATCTTGAGAGTTTTACGGTCGCATAGCTCAGCTGGTAGAGCACTGCGTTCACATCGCAGGCGTCACAGGTTCGAGTCCTGTTGCGACCACCATGTCCTCCCCGGATCTGATTTAAGGTTAGGACATGATTTTATTATCTGTCAAATTTTAAAAAGTCCCATAAAATTTTAAATAATTTTTTTTAAGAAAGCATTTTCATGGATATCCCGAAATCGGTAATATACCGTATATTAAGACAATGTCATTTTGTATTCTAGTAATAGAGTCAATAAAAAAACGCTGATAAAAAATGACCAAAGAACGCAAGTATGGCATAAGAGCGATGCTTAAAATATGTTTGTTTTATATAGCCCTATTCCTAAGATGCCGGTGGGTATAGAAGTACTAGAAATACTAAAGGGTACACTGTTGCATATTACTAGCGGAAAGACAAGAGAAAAACGGATAACAAAATTGCAAAAAATAAAAATGGAAATGCGGGAAAAGTGGAATATTCGTTTGTTCTAATTTCACTATTTGCTTAATGAGACAACTTGTGCGCTTTGTGGATAAAAAACGTATAATGAATGCGTGATATTTGAGGGATGACTTATGATATATCTCGACTATGCGGCTACGACGCCATGCGATGCGACAGTTTTGAAAGAAATGTTGCCTTATTTTACAAATGTTTTTGGTAATTCCAATTCGTTGCATAAATTTGGTATGGATGCGAAAGACGCTTTAGATATTGCGCGCACTCGCATTGCCGAAGCTATAAACTCTGGTTTTGAAGAGATTATATTCACAAGTGGTGCTACAGAATCTATAAATATTGCCGTAGTCAGAACTATGAAGTCGTTGCAAAAATCTGGAAAAAACAAGTTCTTGACATTGGCGACTGAACATAAAGCGACGCTGACTGTTGCTAATGATCTGAAATCAAACGGGTTTGATATTGAATTTTTGCGGGTGAATTACGAAGGAATTTTGGAGATTGAGACATTAGAAAACTCATTGAATGATCAGGTGGGAATGTTATCGATATGCCATATAAACAATGAAACAGGAACTATGCAAGACATTCGTAGCATTATTGAAATATGTCATAAACACAATGTTTTAGTGCATGTCGATGCGACTCAGTCTTTGGGGAAAACAAAAATAGATGTTCAGGATATGGATATTGATTTTTTGAGTGCTTCTGGACATAAATTATATGCGCCTAAGGGGATTGGCGTTTTATTCTGCAAAAAGACGAATATGAAGCATCTGAGAGTGCCGAAAGCTAATCCAGAAGTGGAGTTTGGGATTCGGGCGGGCACTGTGCCGGTGTGTCTTTGTGTCGGTATGGGCAAAGCGGTTGAAATTGCAAATAAAGACATAGATAAAAATTGGCAACACGCTCTGAAACTCAGAAAAATATTCGTGGATGGAATTGAATCACAACTGGATGAAATCTACATCAACGGCTCCGAACAATCAAACTACCCCGGCATTATAAATATGAGCTTTAGAGGATGCGAGGGGGAAGCCCTTATGATGGAGGCAAAACGTATCGCTATTTCTTCTGGATCTGCTTGTACTTCTAATATTTTGTCGATTTCCCATGTTTTGGATGCTATGGGGATTCCGGCGGATATTGCGCAATCATCGCTACGAATAACTATAGGAAAAGACACGACTGAGGATAATATTGCAGTAGCTGTTGAAGATTTAGTTAATGCTACGAAAAAACTTCGAAATATGAGCCCAGTTTGGGATATGATAAAAGCTGGAATTGATATAGATAGTGTGTTTAAGAGATAAAGGAACGATACTATGAAATACAGTGAAAAAACACTAGAGTATTATGAAAATATCAAAAATATGGGCAGTTTGGATGAAGATTTGCCAAATGTTGGAACTGGCATTGTTGGATCGCCGTTATGTGGCGACGTTATGAAGTTGCAGTTAAGTTTTGATGAGCAAGACAAAATAATTGATGCGAAGTTTAAGGTTTTTGGTTGTGTTTCTGCTATTGCTTCTATGGAGAAAGTGACTACATTGCTCAAAGGTATGAGTATAGATGAGGCACTGCAAATAAAAAATGCGGATGTTGCAGACTCTCTTGCGTTGTCTGAAATAAAGAAACATTGTTCAGTGCTGGCAAAAGAAGCAATAGAGGCGGCGGTAAAAAATTATCAAGCAAAAAAAAATAAGGAGACTGATATGATAACAGTAAGTGAAAAAGCGGCATTCAAAATTAAGGAGTTGCTGACGGAGAATAAAAGCGTTGGAATAACGATATCTGTCGTCTCTGGAGGATGTTCCGGAATAGATTACTCTCTAGCATATGAAACTGAAGAAAATACCAATAAAGCAAAGATAACTATAAATGGTATAAACTTTTATTACGATCCGGCTCTTGAACTTCTGGTCAAAGGAACAACGATAGATATCGTTGAGAACAGTTTTGGTCACGGTTTTGTTGTCACTAATAAAAATCATGTCGGTTGTTGTCATTGTAACGGTAGTTGCGGCAGATGATAGCAAAACTAACTGGCACAGTCGATGCATTAATTGATGATTCGATAATAATCGATGTAAACGGAGTCGGATATCGTGTATATGCAACGTCGTCTTTATTACAGAACAGTTTTGTTGGAACACAGATATCACTGCAAATCGAGCATATCATTAAGCAAGATGCACAATTTTTGTGTGGATTTCAGACAAAAGAGGAAGTTGGGGTATTTCGAGTTTTGTTGAATGTTCATGGAATTGGCGTACGTTCAGCATTGGCGATATTGTCGAGCTTATCAATAAGTGAAATAGCAACAGCTGTCGCAACGCAAGATGCAGTGCCGCTTAGCAGAGTTTCCGGGATCGGGAAAAAGACGGCAGAAAGGATTTTACTGGAACTGAAAGATAAAACCATATCAACTCTCAAAGATGTTATGCCGCAAAGTAATGAAAACATCAATGATGCTATGCTTGGGCTTATTAGCCTGGGGTATCAAAAAAGCAATGTTGTTCCGTTGCTGCAAAAAATTTCGAAAGAGCTTGGATCTACTGCCTCGGCAAACGATCTTATATTGCGCGCGTTAAAAGAAATCCAATAGTTTGGCTCAAAAGCTTTCAATCTAACCAATTGTCAAACAAAACGATTTTTGCTTCAGTGAATGACTGATTATTCTTCTACGAACCAGCACTAATTGTTTTACATGCAGAATTTTCGTATGTGCATAATATGTTTACCCTTGTATTTCCGTGCCGGATTACGTATGTCGCATCCGCATATTCTTCATCTGATTCTGCAACAATGAGTAGGTTTTTTGATTTAAACAGCTCAAAAAATCTGCCAATTTGTTGGCATAGAAGTTCCTTCTTAGCGTATGGGGGGTCTAGGAAGACTAATATATCTGAGTGGTTTTCTCCAAATGTCAAAAATATACTATCTGGGACTTTTTCAGCTGATTGACAGATTGTCGCCGAAAATGGTGCGATTTGCAAAGATTGTATGTTTTGTTTTATGCAATCGATAGCTTTCTTATTAGAATCAATAAATACAACATTTTTGCATCCAAAAGATACTGCCTCTATTCCTAGAGACCCAGAGCCTGCAAACAAGTCAATAACAAACGTCTTCTCGAAGTTAACGCAAAATCTATGGACAAGGACATTAAAAACTGACTGTTTAACTATATCGGATGTAGGGCGTGTTGAGGATGTATCCGGCGCTATGATATATCGGCGCTTCAGCTTCCCTCCAATGATTCTGCATTTCTTCACCGCTTTTGCTCTCTAAATATGACCTTGACAGCTATATCTTCCAGACCAAACGATGATTTTAAATTATTTATAATATATCTTTCATGACCAGCTCGCATATTTGTTTTATTTGCAACGAATACCAAAAATGTGGGAGGCGCACTTCCGATTTGGGTGACGTATTTCAGTTTAAAATGAGCAGAGTTACTTTGCATAACCGTACTTTGATTGACAAAAGACAGCCAGTCATTTAGATCGGAAGTTTTTATCTTTTTTGCTTGTTTGTCGTATAAAGAAATAACTGTATGTAGCATTTTGGATATGTTCTCACCATTTAATGCAGAAATGAACAAAAATGGGACATCTTTTAATTGAGCAAAACTGCGAGAAAAATTTCTCCTTAGAAATTCCGGCTTATCATTTTTCTTATAAGGGGTTTGGTCATATTTGTTAAATGCAATGACAAGCGCCTTCCCAGAATTGATTACATCAGAGGCAAGAGTCAAATCCTGTTTCTCAATTTCTCCAGCTATTAACGTTGTGGCATCTATTACTAGAATAACAGCATCTGCGCGCTTGTACGCATTTCTTGAATTTGCTACTGAAATTTTTTCTAACACGTCCTTGATGCGTGCTTTACGACGTATGCCGGGCGTGTCGATTATGCGAATCCGCCTATTATGGAATGCAAAATCAATTGATGAACTTTCACGAGTAACTCCGGAAAAATCCGCAACAAGCTGGCGTTCCTCTCCTGTGATTCTATTAACGATAGTCGATTTTCCGACGTTTGGACGACCGACTATAGCTAGTTTGATAACGTTCTCCGTTAAGACTTGAGTATTTTCTTTTGGAAGTGTTTCTGGAATATATCGGTTTAGAACCTCATATAACTCTGATATCCCAATTCCGTGTTCGGCAGAGATCTTTACTACATCTCGAAATCCCAAGCTCATCGCATCTATGTAGGAATATTCTGCGGCTTTCTTTTCGCTTTTATTTACAGCCACTACAACATTCTTGCCATTCTCCCGTAGTATCTTTGCTATCTCTTTATCATTCGGGGTTATACCGCTAACTCCATCTACAACAAACAAAATCAAATCTGAAAACTTTATCATTTCTGACAATTTTATTTTAATGGCATTCATCAACTGTGGATTATTGCTGTTCTCGGAATAATCATACATTCCTGGAGTATCAAATATGGTAGCCTGTTTTCCGCAAATGTCTACCTTATTCTCCTTTATGTCTCGAGTTACTCCAGGCCTGTCGAAAGTTAAGGCGTCTCGGAATCCAGACATTCTATTAAATAGTGTTGATTTGCCAACATTTGTGCAACCAATCAATGCGATTCTAAATTTATCCGATAGCATAGAGCTCAGCTTTGGAATTTACAGCGATTATTTTTCCATCGACAACAATTGGGGCAACCGTCGCGTCAGTTCCATCAACACTTGTTATACCCTTAACCTTTCCCGTTGAGACATCTAATTTTACAATATTATTGGTATTGCTAAATACCATTACATCCCCATTTACCAACAAAGCCCCAACAAATTCTGCATCTTTGCTATACTTGTCTGGAATCAACTCCTTAATTTCTGATACCCATTTCACAGCTCCATCTTTCTCAGAGAGGCAAATCATAGCTCCTGTCGGGGTTAAAACAAAAACCCAACCACTATTTACCAAAGGGGTATTTATGGTTCCAATATCCTTTTCCCAAACTCTGATACCACTTGATGCATCGAGCATTACCATACCAGATTCAGAAGTGGCTGCTAGGATATTGCCGTTCGAAACAACTGGTGATGCCGCTATATGTGCCATGACCGAACCGCTGTCTGCTAAATTTGCAGAAAACAGCACATCATCCCAATTATCGCTTCCAGAGTGCAAGTCATATGATTTCAGGTCTCCGGAACTATAAGCACAGATAATTGAATTACCATATAGCGCAGGAGTTGATGATTTTGACATTACCGTTATCTCGCCCTGTAATTTCTTCATCCACAGAACGTTTCCATTTGCTGAATTTAGCGCAAACGTTTGACCATCTATTGAATTTACAATAACTATGCCATCAGCATATAGAGGAGCTCCGCGTAGTGGATATTTTAAGGATTTGCTCCACAAAATCTTTTGTGTTGCGGTGCTAACAGCTACAACATCTCCAATGTTTGTCGAGATATAAAGGACAGAATTTTCGGCTGTTATACCGCCTGTAAACAAAGCAGCATCAGGTTGCTTGGCAATGTTTAAAGACCATTTTTTTTCGCCATTCTTTAATGCAATGCAAACTAAATCTCCATATGAATTAACAATATACGCGTGTCCATTAAATGCAATAGGCTCAGAACTTACTTGTGATCCGCCTATCGAGGTTTTCCAAAGCACTTTCGGATTTTGAGCAACTTTATAATTTAATGCTCTGTGCTGCTTATTGCCTGCAATATCCTTATATTCCGAAATGATAGTGCTAGGCGTTAGAGCTATTCTTAAAGCGGAATTTACAACAGCTGTATCGAACTTCGTGCTCTCAGTGATTCCATCAATAGATTCCCTCTTTCCTGGCAATATTTCCTTTTTATCACAAGCGCTCAACAAAACGGTAGCACCAAATAAGGCAAGTAAAAATTTCTTCATATTCCCCCCTCAATAGAATTCAATAATATCTTTGTGCGTTCTGCCATGTTCCCCGGAATTCCAGTGGTTTTCGCCAAATTTTTTAAGGCGTCCTTCGCCATTTTGTTATCACCCTTTTTTATGTAACAGAACGCTAGTGTTTCCTTCGCTAGCAAATCCCAATTCTTGCCAACATGATTCTTCTTAAGTTCATCGATAAAATTATCGATATTGTCACCAATCTCCTTTGCGCTCATTAGATCTATTGCAGAACTAACATAGAATATATAGGCCAAATTTCTTAGCGTACTATCAACTTTTTGGTCTTCATATATTGATTTATATTCATTCAGTGCGTCTGGTTGCTGTTTTTTGCGAAGGAAAGCTGCGTACTCAAACTTTGCTAAGGTTGCATAATTTTTTTTAGATGCACCTGCAAGCCCGCGTATCTGAGACAGAACCGCAGTTTCATCTCCAGATATTATTGCATTTTGAACTAAAGAAAATTTGGACGAAATAGCTTCACGATCCGCTAAATCCTGTCTTTGCCAGACGTTATAAACTGCGACGCTAATCAAAACTGCAGATGTGGCACAAACAATTAGTTTGCCATATTTTTTCCACATCCTTTGCCAGTTTTCATCCCGAATTTCTTCTTCTATGCTATCAACAAAATGATCCGATCTTTGCTGATTGAAATTGTTCCAAACTCCTTGCTTTTCGTTATCTTTCATAGAAAGGGCAAATATAATACAAAAAACCTTCTATCATTGTACCACAACTAATAGTAAAATTCTGAATGATAGAGATTGGTTAGCCAAAAGACGCGTCTGGCGAGTGTTTGTTGACAGTTGTTGAAAGTTTCTGTGCTAAAAAAATGATAAAATACAAGTATGCAATTCTTTGAAATGAACCGCATGGTAAGACACATTACTGCTTCCTTATTTTTGATATTTGCTATTATTCACTTATCACATACCGCTCGAGCAGATAAAAATGCCGAGGCATGGTCGGATAAAATTGCCATTTTTGAAGATAAATCTGCTATAACTGAAATTCAATTTGGCAAAAAAAAATCTAATGAAAAAATCGAAATTTATATATCTCCCTCCTGCTTGCATTGCGGTAAGTTTGTCGCGGAAGACTTAGAAAGTTTTATACAAAAGCACGATGATGAAGTTGTCCTAAAATTTTTACCAACTTCAGCAAAAGATATTTTTATAATGAAAATCATTCAAAACGAAGCGCAGGACAAAAAATCGTATTTTGAAATTTATAAAAAATATATAAAACGAGCAATAGCAACAATAAATTTTGTAAATCCGACCAAAGAGCAGATTGATAAGTTTAAGGGATCTACAAAAGATCCAGAAATGATTAAGTTTCAGGTTGTTGCGTCTGAGTTTGGCTTTTCAGACAAGAAAATTATGGCAGCATTCCCAGATCCTAATATGACGGAACCGTTCGAACGTAGCATTATGTTGGCTTATTCCAAAAATCTCAAAGTGATTTACAAACTTGTGGACACAAAAGAATTGGATTTGCCATTAATAGCAAAATCGGGAAAACTGTTCAAAAATCTGGATGATGCACTGCGTAATTAGTTTGGCGCAGAGCTTCTGATAGTCCGATGGCAAGACTTATTGCCACGTTTAGTGATCGTGCTCCCTTTACCATCGGTATTATGACCTTTTCATCACATAGTTCGTATAGGTTGTCCGGGACGCCGGTGCTTTCTTTCCCCACCATAATGCAGTCATTTTGTTCATATGCAAATTCAAAATATGGTACCGTTGCTTTAACATCAAGCAGAACTATTCTTCCGGCAAAGTTCTGACGAAATTCTTGAAATGAATTATGACATTTGATTTTTGTTCGGTCGATGTAATCCATTCCTGCTCGTCTAAAATCTCGCGATCCCATGATGAATGAGGTTGGCTCAATTATGTTCATAGGCACATTGAAGCACGTGCACAGCCTTGCAATAGTGCCTGCGTTTTGAGCTATTTCTGGTTCAAATAAACAAACTTCCATTTTAATTATTACTAACTTTAACTACTAAAAAACATACCACAAGAAGCGCCTACAGACATCATTGTAGTGATCAGCTTTAGTAACTAAGCAATTCCTTGATAGGGTTTATGAATATTTTAGTAACTATAATATAGGGGTAACCAAAGGTTTTAATTCAATATCGTGGGAGTATCTATTATTACTTTTATTATTACTTTCTATTGGTGAAGTGTATTTTTCAGGAAAAATTATTTATAGCATGCATAATGAGAAGCCTAAATGCCTCTATTCCCCAATATTAAACGTCATTCGGTTTGAAGGTTAACGCAAAATTAACATTGCTAAAATAACCTGTAACATACAGGCTATGAGAAGCTTTTATGGTATGGAAATAAATGACACAATTTTGGATTGGTTTTGTTTAATAAATACAAGAGGGATCGGTTCCAAAACTTTTTGGGCGATGATGAAAACTTACAAAAGCGCATCAGAAGCCTTAAAACGCATTGAAAATCCGTTTCCAAAAGCTGATGCGGAAAGGTGCCTAAAAAGTATGGATTGTGAGGTGATTCTGGCAAATGATGCTCTTTTCCCAAAGTTACTTAAAAGATCAAGTTTTTGTCCTCCTCTGCTGTTTTGCAAGGGTGATAAAACAATCATGTCAAGACGGAAAATAGCCATTATAGGCGCCCGAAATTCCTCGATAAATGGGCAAAAGATTGCTAAAAATTTAGCTTCAAATCTAGCGAATGAATTTACGATAGTTTCAGGATTGGCAAAAGGGATTGATGCGAGCGCACACAAGGGCTCTCTAGAAGGTAACAAATCGGCTCTTGCTGTGGTGCCATTTGGGTTTGACAATATTTATCCAAAAGAAAATCAAAAATTGTTTCAAGAAATAGCAGAAAGGGGCCTAGTTGTCTCTGAAATACCATATGGTAAGGCTGTAGATCAGGGGATGTTTCAAGCGAGGAACAGAATAATCTCGCTAATTTCTGAAGGATTAATAGTTATAGAAGCAGGATATAAATCTGGAACTATGGCAACTGCGACAATGGCATTAGATTTCGGGTGTGAAATTATGGTAGTTCCTGGTTCCCCGACGGATCCGCGAAATTTAGGGTCAAATTCGTTAATTAAGAATGGGGCGCATTTGATACAAAATTATTTTGATGTCCTGGAAATTTTGGGCATAGAAAGTAAATCAAAAACCAAACAAAATGAACTTCCGGTAATGAGAAATATGAATAATTCTGGGCATAAAAATGAACTTTTATCACTTTTGTCAGAAACTCCAATTTCACTTGATGAACTATCTATGCATCTTCATATGAGGATTTCCGAGCTTCTTTGTTTGGTTTCTGAATTGGAAATTTCAGGAAACATTTGCAGAACTGCAAGTAATGAAATTATTTTAAATCATAGGATGTAGTAATGCTTGTCGCAAAGCAAAAAGCATACTATGTTGGGCATAGGCAAAGAGCACGTGAAAAATTATTAAAATTTGGAGCTGATAGTTTGCGAGATTACGAAATCGTTGAATTAATGTTGTTTTTAATTTTTAAAAGAAAAGATGTAAAACCACTAGCTAAAAGGCTCATAGAACGATTTGAAACTGTTGATAAAATATTAAGTGCTTCATTACCAGAACTTACTAAGGTTGATGGGATTGGGAACGCTTCAGCTGAAGCAATAAAGATCATCAATGGAATATTTGTATCAGCGGTCAAAAGCCGTTTAATGAAGAAAAAACATATCAATTGTTTCGAAGATGTCATACATTATTGCAAAGTCAATATGAAAAATTTGGTTACCGAGGAGCTTAGAGTAATCTTTTTAAATTCTGTTGGAGAAATTATTGCTGATGAAGTTATGCAAAGGGGTGACATCAATGCTGTCAAGATTTATCCCAGAATGATAGCTCGAAGGTGTCTCGAACTTGGGGCTAATGGTATTATTCTTATCCATAACCATCCCAGTGGTGATCCAACGCCATCGCGTGAGGACTTGTTTACAACTAAACAAATTTCTAAAGCACTTTCCGTATTTGAAATAATCTTACAAGATCACATAATAATCGGTGGAGATAGGTTTATTTCTTTTAAGGCTTTGGAATTGCTGTAAGTCGTAGCCAAAGAAATTTATCTATAAGAATATTACACCATGAATAAAATAACGTGGTGGATCGCCTGCAACAAATATGATAGTATTATCTTTATCCTAATAGGAGCAGCGATCAATATTGGAAATTGTTCATGAGTATTAGTAATAAGAAAAAAGAAGTTGCGGTTTTAGATCTGGGGACTAAGGCGGTTTGTTCTGGAATAATAGAAAAGGATGTGCGGAACAAGGAGGATATTTATCCTACGAGCAGTGAGAAAATGCGTGCTTTGGGTGTTGGAAATCAACTTGCAAAAGGAATAGAATTTGGGACTATAAAAAATTTTGAAGAATTGGAAGATTCTATACTGGGCGCTATTAATTCTGCAGAAAAAGAGGCTGAAAAATCTATAAGATCAGTTTTTATTGCAATTCCGACATGGGCCACGCGTTTACACAGACTGAAGACAAGTATTGATATAGGAAACATTCCTGTTGATGAGGTACACCTGACGGCGTTGCAAAAGTTTGATACGTCCGAGTATATGGATGATAATAGTGAGATTATCCACACGTTTCCGGTTTCATACACAGTAGACGATATTGAAGGCATACAAGAGCCGCAAGGTCTAATTGGTAATAAGCTGTCTGCAATCTTCCATATCATTTCTGCTCCGAGTTTGTTTCTGAAAAATATAAAAAATTGCCTAGAACATAACGATATTGAAGTTTCAGGCTTTATTTCTTCAACATACGCATCTGCCTTGTCAGTCGCTTCAAGCGAAGAAATTTCTATGGGGGTTACCATAATTGATATTGGCGCTTCAACAACTTCAATAGCATGTATGAAAAATGGGGTATTGCTATACCTTGATTACATTCCACTTGGCGGACAAAAGATAACGGACGATATCGCATTGGTGTTAAAAACTACCCGTTCAAGTGCAGAACGTATGAAGCGATTGTATGGAGTTGCGGTCGACAGTATTGGAAATGATCAAATCTTAATTAGCAAAATTGATGATTATGGCGAAGAGCATGCGCAAAACATATCTCATAAGGAGTTGGATGTGATTATATCTGCCAGGTTGGAGGAAATACTAGATAAAGTTCAGGAGCATGTATACGCTCATATATCTGACAAGGTTTTGTTGCAATCCGTAATTATAACTGGTGGGGGTAGTCAATTGTCCGGACTTAGCGAGTTTATAAGATCAAAACGATATTTTAGCGATGTTCGAGTAAGGCTCGGTAAACCAATCGGGATTACTGGTTCTCACGATTTTGTTAGAACTCCTTCATTCGCAAGTGCTGCAGGAACTGCACTATATTGCTTCGGAGAATTTGCCGGTAAGGACTTGGGAATTAATGACAAATCTTTGTGGCAGAAATTGATAATTTGGTTTAAACGAGGGATTTAGGTGGTGCGAAAAAATCTAAACAGAAATTTCGCAATCGTATCTTATATGTTTTTTAGCTCATTATTAAGCGGTTTAGTGCTTGTCGGAATAGGTTCTAGTTTCTCGCTTATGTTATCAGAAAATGGAATTGATGTTTCATCTATAGCTCATATACTGCTTGCCACTATTCCATACAGTTGGAAATTTGCAATATCACCTTTTATTAAAAATTTGATACTGCGATACAAAGGGGCAAAATACAACGTGATAAAGGTTATTGCATATATAACTCAAGTGCTAATATTTTTGGGATTTTCTTCACTAGGGTTTTGGAACGATAAAAAAAATCTATTACTGGGGGCTTTTATCATTTTTTGCATAGTACTAGCTGTGTCGATTCACGACATACTGCGAGCCCATATGAAATTGATTTTTTTTCAGGAGAAGGATTTTGGTTTTGTGTCCGCAGTAGAAAATACCGGTTTTAGACTAGGAATGTTTATATCTGGAGCATGCATTGTATATATAGCAAACTACGCTGGGTGGCGCATAGCCTTCATGGTTCCTGCATTTGCAGTCTGGCTGGTGACAATTGCTACTTTATTTGCAAAATTTAAGCAAAAAGAGGAGGGAGATTGCACAGATGATCCTAACCATTTTTTAAAAAACTATCTAAAGGTTGGATACATTTTTTTTAAAAGATACGGCTTAATCGCGCTGCTTTGTATCATAATTTCGTTCAAGGTGACCGATAGTACAATAAATGGATTGAAGCCCATGTTTATCCATTCTTTAGGAGTTAATCGCGTAGCATATGCAAATATGGTGCATTTGTATGGTTTGATAACGATGACCATAGCAGGAATAGTTGCCGGTATTGCTCTTGGTAAAATCGGGCTTACCATCTGTATAAGATATACATTTCTGGCTCAAGCAATAGTTTCTTTGATCTTTATATACCTTGTTGCCTGTCACGACAATGTAATGACTATTACGATTTTAGTAAACATCGCGACATTTGTGTTTGGATTTTGTGGCGTAGTTTTTAGAACGTTTATCGCTAGTATATCGGACAGAGACGTTAACATATATACAATATTTTTATCAATTGGTTCACTGGCCAGAATTTGCTCATATAGTCTTGCTGGGCTTGTTATGGAAATATATTCCTGGCAAACATTATTTGCTTTGTGCTTAATTTCAAACATTCCTGGGTACTTTTTTATACCTCGATTCCTAAAGACAGCAATATCTCAAACAAAAATAGCAAACAAGAAAATTTAAGGAAATTTTACTTTCATTGGAAAAAAGTGGATTAGATTAACAAAATCTTAACTATTGGAGAACATACTTAGAGTAAGAAGTCGATTGGGAAATGCTCCCATTTGTTAGTACGAGAGGTGTTTACTATGAAGAGTAAAAGATTATTGATATTACTTGCTCCGCTTACTTTGGGGGTGAATGCCACAACTTTGCCTGAAAGTGTTGCCCCTTCAATATCGGGGCAAGAAGTTATTCCAAATGCTGAATCGCAAGTTCCTCAGACAACCAATGATTTACCATCAGGAGATGCGGGAACATCAGAAACGCAAAATGTTGCTTCGCAAAGTGAAGCTGCAGCTGCAGCTACGACAGAAGTTTTACCTACGCAGGTTGCGCAACAATCCGCGGATATACCATTGCCAGAGACAGGTAATGAAGCGGATTTGGTTAGTAGAATGTTTGATAAAGGGGATTCGGAGCCAACACAAGTTGGGAGTGATGTATATGATCCCGCTACACCTACAGCAGTAGTCCAATCTACGATACCTGAAGCACCTACACCGCCTCCGGCTGTGCCTCAATTAACACCGGAGTCTGCGGCAGTAGTCCAA
>CACYDS010000092.1 GCA_902773285.1 uncultured Pseudomonadota bacterium
GAAATTTATCGCGATCAAGAAAAGTACCACGCGGGGCGTCCCGCAGTTCCTCAAAATAACAATAATTAACAATTTTTTAGAAAGGAAAAAACAATGTCAAATATTGTATGTATCTTCAAAATGTCTGACTCTAGTAATTCCGGAGTTGAGGCAAAAACAGTTCAAAATATATACCTTCTAGAACAAGAAGGCGAATATCCAAAAACGGTTATACGCATGAACAGTAGCGAATATACAAATCTGAAATCGTTTGAGTTTTGCGATATAACTCGTAATAAAAAATTATTTTTTAAAGGTAGAGTTTGTAGTCTTACTATTATTGGAGAGATTATGGAGATCGAATTGACCAGTGACATAAGAGGCGATTTTTGCCCTGAAAAAATACGACGAGAATCGGCAGATATCGTTGAAAAATTCAAGGAGGAAAACCCAGAATTATTTACAAAAATCTCTACTGAAGAATTTTTGAGAACTGGAGAGCGGGTATCTGCGAAAATGCAAGCTCCCAAAACACCGCCTATCGAAATTGATGATAATGTTGTTGATGGAACATTGGTTTCAAAGAAAGCACTTGATGCACCTATATCTGAAGTGAATTTATCATTAAAGGCCGCTTGGATTTCAAGGCGACAAGGAATGGTGCCTATTTCAACAAAGATTGAAAAAAGATTTAAAATGGCACGGATAAATACAATTACCCCTAAAAAACTTGAAAGTTCTTGGCCTGAATTTGGTGATCGAATTCGTTCGCACGGCACAACAGCTACTAAATATATGATTGCTAGTTCTCGACTTAGAGAAAGTCGTGTGCAAACATTGCCCTCTGTCGTGATTGATAATTCTATTCCTAAATTGAGGATCAATAAACATATTTATGAAAATAGGCTGCTAATTTCATGGGATTTCGAGCAGTATATGAATGAAAGTATCACCGTACGAATTTTGTCAGATGCCAATATTCCGCAAGGGAAAAGCAAAATTTTAAATATCAATTTGCGAAATGTTCAAGAATATATTGATAAACCGAGCAGCACAAGTTTTTTCAGAAGCGAAAATGGAGTAGCAATTTTAAATGCAATTGTGAAATCTGTTGGCGATTTTATGGCCCTTTCTTGGCGTAATATCGAAATTTTGTGTGAATTAATTGAAGATGAAACCATAGCTAATTTGAGTTGTAAAGATTGGGTCAAATTACATGGCCAAATCTACAAGATAGTAAAAATTGAAAGAGAAATTAGCCCAGGAAGAAATATAGTAAAAATCAAAGCTAGAGCTTTTAGCACGGAGATTCCGGAAAATCAAAGCATACCAGAAATAGCTATACCTAAGGAAAAAACTAAAATTTTAACTCCTGAAAATATTGTAGAGGATATTCTTGTTAGTAACGAAGCAGATATTCAATATAAAAAATTATTAAATTTTATATCAACATTAAAAGCAAAAAACGAAATCAATAAAAATAACTATAAAAGCTTGATAAATGGTTTCTTAAACGAAAATCAAACAAAAATACAAATTATTACAAGGCCGTTAAAAACAGAGCATTGCGAGAAAAAAGTTGTAGAACCGATAACGGTATATTTTGGCAACGGAGGTAAACAATGAATAGACATTCACTAAGTGTTCCTCGGGCAAAGTGGGTAACTGAGCCATTTGTAAATGGCTATACCGATATTGAAAAAGAAAACGCAATATTCAGCATAGGCGATAGCGAAGAAAACGAAAATATCTTCTTCGAAAATGCTCCGGAATATCTCAAAATGCGATGCAAATTATCAACAAAAGCGGAATTCCCCGATGTGAAAATTTCTGCGGGATATAGAACTACACCGAACGGCAAAGATTTTCTTATGCAAAAAAAACTATACGATGGCAGCCAAATTTCAATGAAGGGTATGGTTTCGGAAGTGTGTATAGAATTCTTAGATCTTCACAACGAATGTAAAATCATTTCAGAGGAACTTAGCAAATTATCAATAATTTATAGAAAGTTTTTTCAACTTCAAAAGGTTTCAAAAAGAATTCCAAATTATCCAGATATAGCAAATAAGCAAGGCGAAATTTTTATGACAAAATCTGATGCACATCCTTTTGCCGGATGTTATTTCCCAGGCATAAAGTTATCAGAAATTCAGCCATATCTATTCTATGTCGGAACCGGCGTTCGAAGTGATCCCTATATAAAAATTATCTCGGCAAAAGAAGCTATTCAAAGTGATGTGGTCAGAATTTGCAAGGATGTTGATATAAGTTCTATATCCACCTTGGAAGATGATGTCTGTAATGGAAAAGTACGCTTCAAAGTTGACGAGTTTAAATACGTATCAATTTTTGCTCAAAAAAATACATTAACATCGGATGTTTTTACAATTTTATTTAAAAAAATTAACGATTGATGGGCATTCGCGAGCCATACAATTGATCTTTTTAAAGCGTCTAAAGCTGCTTTAAAAAGAAGATCCACGGGAGCGCGATGCGGTACTCTCGGAATTTTACCACATCGCGCCCCACACCAAATCTTTGGCTCAACGCCAAAAATTTTGTGTCTTACCTGTCAAGGCCAGCTTGCGCTTACAGCGCACTCTAATAGCTCCTTAGCAAAGCACCATTGATGCAAACATCACCGATGATGGGCATCACCGATGATGGTCACTGATGCCGAGCTCAGGCGGTAAAGACCTTGACAGAGGTTTTAGAAGAACTTCATAGAAAGGAATTAAATTATGAATAAAGAAATAGAAATCATGGCAAAAACAATATATGGGGAAGCCAGAGGTGAATATTTTAACAAAAATGGTGGGCTAAAATCCCTTGAGGCTGTTGGCCATGTAATCATGAATCGGAGTTTAGGTATGTCTCGCCCCGTTTCATCCGTTTGCCTGCAGCCTTGGCAATTTTCATGTTGGAATAAAACCGATCCGAATCGTAAGGTCATTGAAAATGTAACCTTTGATGATCCGATATATCGTATTTGCTTTGTTATAGCAAAACGTATTATTTGTGATGAACTAGCAGATATAACAAAAGGAGCTACTCACTATTATAGTAGCGCTTTGGCAAACACTCCCTACTGGGCAAGAGGCAAAAAGCCCACATTAAAAATCGGCAAACATTTGTTTTTTAAAATTTAGCTGAACTTGTTGAAATTTCCTACTATTGAACTAGGAATTGTGATAAATAAGCACCCCAAATTACATTGGTTTGCAGAATACCTAGTGAAAATTTAAGAAAATATTAACTATTGTTTTTTAAAATTCAGGAAGAGGGGCAATTTTAAATGCAACAAATGAGTGTAATGCAAAGTATGTCGAGTAGGCTTGATTTTATAAGAAAGCTCGGGTTATGCCCATCGATATTAAATTTATATGTCGAACGGTATTCTTTTAAATTTCTCCTAAACGATATATTGTCTGGTATAAAGATGTTTTCATGTTTAGCTCCGGTAGTTTTTGCGCTGGCATTTTGCTGTGGTGGTTCGCCTGTGCAGGGGCTGATATCATGCGCTATTGCGTCTGTTGTTAGCATTATTCTGGGCGGTTCGAAATACCAAATAGCGTCAATTTCACTTCCGATTTGTGTCTTAACATTTGAAATCTCCTTAAAATATCAATACAAGGGATTGCTTTACACTGCCCTGTTTGTTGCATTGATTTTGTTCCTCTTTGGCATTTTAAAAATCAGCAGTGTCCTAAAACATATTTCATATGCCTTCATTTCAGCACTGTCTGTATACGTGATTATGTCTATCATCGTAAATCAATTGCAATATATTCTAGGTATAAATATGATCCAATCATCGCGAGGCCTTCTAGAAAATTTTGGATTATTTAAAGAAAATCTAGAGAATGTAACAAGAAACGGCTTAATGACCGTCGGAATATTTGTTGCTCCTATCGTTTTGTTAAAGTCTTTCTTTCGAGGATTTTTTCCATTTTTCCTTTACCTTGCTCTCGGATGTGCTGCAGCATATGTTTTTAGTGCGGGAATACTCCCCGAGCTTTTTGAAATAAAAACGATTGGTCAGGAAATTGTAACATCACAATCAGCTTTGGATAATATTTTTACAATATCTGGTGGCATCCCATCTCAGATCTTTCTTGCAAACTCAATAAATTACGCTTTCGTAATTGCTTTAATAATTGCCTGTGAGGCTTGCTTTTGCACCACTGTATCTGTAAGTATCACTGGAGATAATCGCCTGCAAACGAACGTTGAATTGATTTCTAGCGGCGTTTCAAATCTAGTTTCATTAGCATGTGGCGGTCTATTTGTCTCTCCGAATATCGATTTTTCAGTAAAAAATATAAAATCGAAGTCAAAAACAGTTGTCCCTCTTATAGTTATGGCCTCGTTGTGTTTCGGTCTTATATACTATAACGATGTAGTAATGAGGTTTTTGCCAATACATTGCCTGTCAGCTATTTTGCTTGTATATGGTTTTTCACAGATCATGAGCAAAAAAATAATTCAGTATTTTAATCCGAAATCTCAAGAAACCTATATATTCTGGATTACTTTGCTACTTGCTTTATATTTTGGATTTATGCCGGCAACGGTTGTTGGATTTGCAATTTCTTGTGTTTTTTTTGCAGAAAGAATGGTAAAAATTAAGGACGCCAACGTTCATACAACCAGAAATCATGACTCGGATGCCATAGAGTTCATGACAAACAAAAACGGATTTGCAAACTCTATGAATATACCGCCCAAATTGCTAGATCAGATTGAGGTCATACAGGTATCAAACATCCTATTCCTCAACATAGCTAAAATTGTTGAAGAAGCCTTCTCTGCGCAAGGAAAGTTCCCAAATATTTTAATAATATATTTCAATAACGTTCCTTACCTTGATGAAAATGCTTTTGAAGCGCTGAAAGAGCTTGTAAAAGGGGCAAAAGCAAAAAAGGCTACAGTTATGATTTCAGGAACAAATGGTCGTCTCCTGGATATTTTGCAACAAAAGGCATTAACAGAAAAATATACAGATGCGTTCGGATATATTGTTCCAGACTTTAAGGTCGCAATACAACAGACGATATCCCGGTTAACTAAAACTATTCCTGCCTAGCTCCACATCAATGAATTCGAGTGACGAGCGCTTCTTGTTACTTTTTGAGAAAAAACATCAGTTTTGAAGAAATTATATCAACTGTCCAATTAAGTCTTTTCAGCTATTTTTAGCTTATCTTTATCTCATTTGTTGTAAACTTATACACTTTATTTTTTGTAATGGTGTACAATGAAGCGAGTATGGTTTGAGAATTAAGTAAATTATGGAAGCATCTCAAATGTCCAGCATTGCGACAGATAGAGCTGTTGATGGAGCTTCGGATATAGTTGTTAGCGGAAGCATGCCAGCAACGCCACAAGCGGTTGGTGGGGATTCTATCCTGGAATATTTTTGGAATGCTGGGCTTTTAATAAAGCTGGTAATGATAGCTTTGCTTATTTCCTCGATATGGTCTTGGACAGTGATCATAACAAAATATTTGAAATTGAAGAGGTTGCGGGCTGATGCCGATTATTTTGAAGAAAATTTTTGGTCAGGAGCGCCTTTGGAAAGTTTATACAAAGATCTTAAGGGAGCTATCTTTGATCCAATGTCGAATGCATTTTGTTCCGCGATGGCTGAGTGGGAAAATTTTACAGGAAGTCATAACAAGGATGAATTGACGGCAACTAAAACGCTGGAACGGAGAGTTGATAGAGCTATGCAAATCGCTATTCGGCGAGAAGTAGATGAGCTAGAAAAGGGAATGGCGTTCTTATCTTCGCTTGGGACTAATGGGGTTATTATTGGTCTTTTTGGGACGGTAATTGGCATCTTCAATGGTTTTAAGGTTATAGCGATGCAGCAAAGTGCAAGCCTGGCCACGGTCGGCCCTGTTATTTCTGAAGCACTGGTTACGACCGCGATGGGAATATTCGTCGCAATACCAGCGGCCTTGGCATATAACCAACTTTCAGATTCCATAAGCAAATATGTCAGTAGACTAGAAACTTTTGCTGAGGAGTTTGGAGCTATTCTTTCGAGGCAATTTGATGAACAATAGAACGCGCCGGCGAGAACCGAAAAGTACATACATAAATGTCGCTCCGCTTGTTGAAGTAATGCTTGTTCTTATCATAATTTTTATGATAACGGTGCCTGTGTTGAACGTTGGTGTACCTGTTGATTTGCCTAAAACAAAGGCAGCGACATTGAATGATACAAAGACGCCGCCTGTTGTGATATCGATAGACAAAGATTCGAAGCTTTATATAGAAGAGGCAGAAATAAGCCTAGATGATTTGATAAAAAAATTGCCGACAATTTTAGAAAATAGCAAGAGTGATACAATTTATGTGCGAGGAGACAGAAATTTACAATATGGTGAAGTGTTGCAAATTATGGGAATAATCTCTTCGTCTGGAGCTTGCAAAGTATCATTGATTTCCGAAGCTGATACGAAGCAACAAAAAACCAGCAAGCGAAGGAGTAGATAAATGGGTATAAAGCCCCCACTTATAATTTCCATAGCTCTTCACGTTGGAGTGCTCTTACTGTTCTGTAGTAATATCGGTAATATTTTTTCATCAAAGATAAAAGATACGGGCTATGTGGTATTTGATTATGTCGAAATAGGCAAGAAAAGCAAAGCCCCAATAATTTCACAGCAAGAAGGAAAGCTGAGTAAAACAAAAGCAAAAACGGATGAAAAAGAAACAGTAAATCAGGAATCTCAACCAAAGGAAAGCGCAAAAACTGAGAAGAAGCAGATTGAGGCAAAAAAAGAGAAGAAAGAGAAATCAGTCGTCCTAGACAAAAAAAAGAAAAAATCTCCACCCTCTAAGGTTAAAAGAGAAAAGAAGCCCCCCAAAAAGACTGATACAAAATCAAAGGCGAATGATAAAGCAGTAGTGAATTTAAGAAAGAACAAAAAGATAAAAAACAATGACACCAAGGTTGCAAAGAAGTCATTCGATAGTCTTCTTGATGGAGCCAGTGCAAGTGGTGAGAATGAAAACTCCGGGATAAAGGCCGAAGAGGTTGGAGAAACATTGACTGCAACGCAAATAGATTTGATACGACAGACTATTCGTAAATGTTGGCATTTCCCCGCGGGGCTCAGAAATGCTGAAGATTTAATTGTTGACATAAAAATGGAATTAGATCCCGAAGGCAATGTGATAAAAGCTGAAATAGTTGATACCAACAGAATGGCCTCAGATCAGGATTACAGAACTGCGGCTGAAAACGCGTATAGAGCTGTATTAGACCCAAAATGTAATCCTTTGCCATTGCCAAAAGAAAGCTATAACGAATGGAAAAACCTTGAACTCAGCTTTAATCCGAAGGATATGTTTAGTTAATGATGATACAATGTGATTAAGGTGAATAAGAGTTAAAACTAATGGAAGAGCAAAAAGTCAACAAAAGGATTAAATGGATATCTAGCTCTTTGATTATCGCAGGAATAGTCTGGTTGTTATATCAAATGGGGCAATGGATCGTTCCTTTTGTGATAGCTTTTATCCTAGCATATGCGTTTCATGTGCCATCTAAAAAATTGGAAAAGATTTTGCATATCTCTGCAACATTATCTTCCATAATTATCGTTTTAGGGCTTATTGCTTTTGTGTCATTATTTACAGTATTTTTAGCTCCACTTTTAAAAAATGCCACCATGATCATAATACAAAAATTGCCGATAATAATCAGAGAACTACCCGCTCATATAAATGAAAATTTACATAGCCTTTTTGCTATTTTAGGCATTGATAGATCGTTTGATACCGGAGCTATTTTTAACGAATATTTGTCAAAATTTGCACTTAATTTACCTAAGCATATTTTTGGATTCATAGATACAGGAATGACTCTAATGTATGTTGTAATGTTTGCTTTCATGACGCCAATTATAACGTTCTATCTTTTGAAAGATTGGGAAAAAGTGGAAAATTCGTTTGTCTCTTTGCTCAATAAGTGCGCGTCCCCATCAGTTATTTCTGTGTTGCATCCGATTAATGCAAAGTTAGGCGCATATGGCAAAGGACAACTTATTGTTTGCTTGATTCTTGCATTTGCGTATTCCCTGGGATTGTTATTTATCGGAGTTGAAAGGTATATTGTATGCGGGATAATTTCTGGAATGCTTGCCGTAGCTCCATTTTTCGGAGCAATTATAGGCCTTGTCACAACACTAGCAACTTCTTTAGATTGCCTGCATTCATATCAATACATAATGGTTGTAGCATTGTATTTGGTTATTCCATTCATAGATTCGAATTTTATAACTCCTCGTTTAATTGGTAAAAGCACTGGTATACAGCCCGTCTGGCTTTTGTTTTCTATCTGTGCCTGCTTATCAATTTTAGGGACAGTGGGTATTTTTATTTCTGTGCCAATGGCAGTGATTTTATCTACAGTATGCAAAGAGTGTGTTAAAAAGTTATAGCAGAATCGAGCTTTTTTGTGACACACTCTAATTGTGGGCTATGCAAAAATTCAGATTGGCTGGTATGAAAAAATTTCTTGCGATAAGGACTATAGTGGTTGCCATTTTCCTTTCATTTGTAATGCAACCGCTAACTACAGGTTGTGCTATGGCTGCAGAAGGTAATAGCGATTTATTCAAAACAAAATTGTCTAGCTATGTTGATTTAGCAAAAGAGAAAAAAAAAAAAAAAATGACACAGGCAGAAATTGAAAAACTAGTAGATGAAGCGATGTCAATTATTGAAGATTTAAAAAATCGATATATGAATGAGAAATTAAATGTACATGAAATAAAGCTAAAATATTTAAACGGCAATGATTTTCCAGATTCTAATGAGCATAAGGATAATAATGCCTATGACCAAAAAATTGTCCAGTTCACGGTAGCATGCTACAAGTTATTCAAAATAATGACAAAAGACATTGTATCGAAAATCATTGAAAAATCGCCGCTTGAGATGGTTTCAATAATTAAAGAACTTTCGGTTTTTATGCAATTTGTATCAGCTAATCCAGGTGATTTCGGACATGGTGTATTTTCTGAAAAACAGGGAGATGTGCTTGTTGTATTTGCGACTAATGATGCAATTATTAGGATAATGAAATCAATTGTATATAAAAATTTATTACAAACTAATAAGATATATAAAATGTCAAGGTTAGGTTCATATATTGGGGATAACATTTCAAATAATATTGATGACGAAAAAATAAATAGTACAATTGCTTCATTAAAAAGAAGCACGGCTGACGATGCACGTCTAGCAATTGAAATTCCTGAGGCTATGCTTGATTGGTCTGCATCAGACTTAACCATAAATGAATTCCAAACAGCTGCAAAAAATTACATAAACGAAATAAATTTATTTAAACAATCAAAAGATACCGCAGATAAGCAAGTGCACTTGAATAAGGCTCTAGAATTGGCAAAAAGTTTGCTTGGAATAATTCCAAATACTAAAATAAATGTTTCGCCAAAAGTTTTGGAATTTTGCAAAATTCTAGAACAGGAGCGAGCGAAATTGAATGATGCAATAAAGTCGGAGGATAAGAAAGTCGCTTTAAAGGCAAAAAGGGATATGACGAACTACACACACATTGAAAATTTTTTGAAGTGCGTTTCAATCCTTTTGGATACAATGAACAACGAACCTCAAATACTTCCTCTGATTGTTGAAAAAATGCCAGAGTTCATACCGAATGTTGGTCAGGAAGTTACAGTGTTTCTGCGGGCATTGGAACTGATTATTAAAACACCAAGTGATACTAAGGCTATTATTTCGAAGTTTCGAAAATATGCAAAGTCATCTGAGGACGGAAGCTATCTTATGTCCCCACTATTGTCTGTCGCTATGGAGCATATAGATAATCTGAATTACAAAACAATATTAACCTCTACCGATTTTTCAAAAAGCGAAGTTTGTAAATATCTGCGAATTAGGTAGATATACAAACTTCACAAACGAAGAGCTTATATCGTAGCCCGTATCATTCAATGCTATTTATCAATTTTTTCTAATCTTATTGAATGTCTGGGATCAAAGGGTGTCTCGATGAAAGTTGTAAAACATTTTTTTGCGAGTGATATATCTAGGAATCCTGCCCCGAAACATAATATATTTGCGTTGTTATGCTTCCTAGAAAGCCTAGCTATTTCTTCTGAGTAGCACAAGACTGCACGTATTCCTTTGTGACGATTTGCCACAATGCTCATTCCAACACCAGAAAAACATACCAAAATACCAATAGCATTTTTATGAGAACTAACATAATCAGTAACCATATTGGCAAAATCCGGATAATCTACAGATGTTTCATCATTGCTCGTACCAAAATCCGTATATTCGTATCCGAGTTCTTCAAAATAAGTAATGAACGCAGATTTCATCCTATAACCTCTATGATCCGATGCTATGGCGATAGAATTGAAAATCATGCCGGATCCCCCATTGTATAATCCAAAATTAATCTCAAAGTTTCCGGCAAATCATGGCGATGCACTATCATGTCTAGAAGTCCATGTTCTTGCAAAAATTCAGCTCGTTGAAATCCATCTGGTAATTGTTGTTTTATTGTCTTTTCAATCACTCGCGCTCCAGCAAAGCCAATTAGAGCATTAGGCTCTGATATATGTATATCTCCGAGCGTCGCAAACGAAGCCAAAACCCCCCCTGTTGTTGGATTGGTAAATACATTTATGTATGGCAAACCAGTTTCCTTTAATTGTGTTATTGCAGCTATTGTTGCTGGCATTTGCATTAAAGACAGCATCCCTTCCTGCATTCTGGCCCCACCAGAAGCTGTAAATCCTATCAATGCCGAATGAGACTCACAAGCAATGTGTGCAGATTTTATTATGGATTTACCTACAGAAAGCCCCATGGATCCGCCCATGAACGCAAAATTCATGACAAAAACGACTGCATTTTTGCCTCCAATTTTCCCTTTAGCCATTGAGATTGCATCAAAGTCTCCGGTTTTAGCTCTAGCTTCCTTTAGCCTATCAGTGTAGC
>CACYDS010000093.1 GCA_902773285.1 uncultured Pseudomonadota bacterium
AGAACAAAGGTTATCGGAAAGGCTATAGCTGATTGTGTTACTGGAGAGAATGAGTTTAAAGATAAAAAACCTAACGATATTATAACTTTTGAAGGTACAAAACCAGAAGCTTATAAACAGAAGCATTGGAATGCCGTTATTTTATATAACTATATCCATGCAGTGATTAATGGAGGGAATAATTCTAAACAAGTAGCGGAAGTATTGGGAAATAAATTGAGCAAACTAAAGGCATGTTATGAAAGTAATGGTGAAGCTATAGATAAAGCGGTTGAATATATACAGGATTATGCGGATGCGCTGGCATTATATGCTCAGTTAGTTAGATTTAGAGAGAGCAAACAGAAGTATGATAATGAAAATATTCAGTATATAGCGCCTGATGTGGATGCTAAAGGTTCTAATAATAACAAACTGCATTTTCGTTACTTTTTCTTCCAATTCGATGAAAATACCAAGAATAAAAGAGTTCTATATAGTCCAACATTCGAATATGCTGATGGTCAGCTGTACGTCTCTAATGTAGGGATAAATAACGAATGTAGAGACGAAGGCGATCAAAATTGGCGCAAGGAGTCCGATGACTACATTTCAAGTATAAAACTTTGCCGCAAATCCCCTAGTTGCAAATGGCTACTTGAGCGGCTAGAAGGATTAGTCGAAGGACCTGATAAATAAAGAATATGATAATTGAAGTGTGGAGGAAGAATCTCATCATTAGCGATATAATTTCAAGCTAGACGAGTTATAGGTATGGGCCGAGCTATGCTCGGCTTATTATCAATCTTATTTGAACATCTTTACGCCATTTCAATGCCATAATTTCGGGATTTTCTAAGTGACCTTGTGATATTCTTATATTTATCCATGTTTGTATATTTGCTTGCTTCTTTATACGAAGATGGGGTTTTCTTGAGTATATCGATTTTGATCAATTATGCGCATCTGCAATATTTACATTTTGTAATAAATGTTTCGCAACCTTGTTCTATCTCTATTTCAGATTAGAATATATTTTTTTCAATATCTCTGTATTAGCCCAGAAATGCATTTCTATATGCCTTGCAAACAAAAAATACCGAAAACGTCCCAAGTATAGGATATCTTCGGTAGGCTATCTATTGCACGCATATGATTGCTTAAGATTTATTAGCGTTTTCTTTCCAAGAGCCGTTGCGCTGTAATAACGTCTTTATCATTTTCATAAGCCGTTATACGGGCATTATTCGCATCGTATTGTGCTTCAAGTTCTGCGTACGATCCTCCAGAGGCCTTTAATTTGGAATCCAGCTCAGAAATCTTAGATGTTGCAGCCTCTATAGCTGTTTGACGCTGTGGATTCGGAACGTTTTGCGTACGTCTTCCCATGCGTTGTTGTATCGTTGCAGGCATTTGATTAGCTTGCGCTAACTCCTCTTCAGCTTTTTTCTTCTCGGCCTCCAGTTGCGAGATTACCTCTTTGTTCTTTGCTTTTTCAGAATCTATTTTTTGCCTTAACTCCTCATTTTTCTTTTTCAGAATTTTTAATTCATCAATTTTTTCACGAGTTTCTTTGGAAATTTTTTTAGCTTTTAGCTCATCTGATGAAATTGTTGATGGATCTAATGCAGACAACCGAATGAAGCATTCTTCAATTTTATCAAGCTGATCCAAAAATCTTTGATCAAAGTCTTCTTCATACATTTTTGCTGCTCGAACTCCACGTTCTAATTCGAGAGTTTTAAGTTTTTCGTCATTCTCCTTTAAACGCGTCTCAAATTCTGAAGCATCGTTACCTAAAGCTTTTATTTCTTCGATTTTTTTACTTAACTCAGCATTTTCTTCCGCAATCTTTTTCATCATCGCCAATTGCTCTTTCATCGTTGGAGTGATCATCCTATCCCTGTCATTGGATATAGATTGGATGGTTTTTCTTATCTCCTCAATTTTTAGAGCAACTTCTAGTCTTTTTGCTAATAATTTTCTCAGAGAATCTGAATCGATAATGACGCGCCCGTCCGAGTATTTCACAGGAATGCCCACTTGGGGTCTCTCAGAAAGCGCATCACCGCGATCAAAACGCTCCAGACCATTCTCCTTTAAAAACTCAGAATAAGTCGTTAATTCACAAAGTTTCAAATTTTCCAAGTCCTTCTTTGTTGCCTCGTCGTAGTTTATAAGCCCCCCAAAAGCATACTTTATCGTATCAACAAAAGCTTTGTCATCAAGTGACCTACTCTTTAGAATTGCTTGATTAACCAGTACTCCGGATATCCCATCAATTCTTCCCTCAATGATTGGTAACAATGTTTCTTTTGTTAAAAGCAAAGATGCGCTCCACCCTCCATCAGTAGCATGAGGAACTTCAATCCAATATCCTGGTTCTAAACACGATGCAAATGCCTTTGGATTTTTGAAAAATTCAGATGCGTTCACTTCATTCAACTTCAGAGCTTTTATATCTTCAAGTTTTTTCGGTTCTACATTTGCGCCAAGCGAAGACATATCAGAACCAGAAACCTCGCCTTCATTTCTTAGGGAAGCAAAATTTTTTGTTTCGTTGTCAACTTTCTGCAACTCTTGCGCCAATTCAGCCATTTGATTTTCAATAGATGGAACCTCCTTAACTTTTTCATTGCCATCTCCTGCTTGCGCCTTAACTGCAGCCACTGCAGGGGTATCACTTTTTTCAGTTACAACAGTTGTCTCCGAACCATCAGCGTTTGTAGTCGTATTTGCTTTCTCAGCGGCATCACTGGCAAACACAGACGAACCATATAACATAGCAAACACAGAAACGATCAACTTACGCATCTTTAAATCCTCTTCGCACTTTCGTACACTCTTGGTTCAAGAATAGATAAAAACCTTTAATAATTCGTTAACGCGCCAAGAGTTTTTTCGAGACGAAACTTACACACAACAATAAGTGAAAGCCTCACAATTTTCAGGCGCTATGCGCCTTCTTCGATATTCGTCTAGCCTTGCTATAAATTTTAATGAGTTCTACTTTCGTTTTTGCGAAGCTCCATTGCGATATGTATGTATATACAACTGGAACAATGAATATTGTAAAGACCGTTCCAACCATCATGCCACCTACGATAACCGACCCCAAAGGAATACGTAGTTCGCAACCAGCGCCTCGCGCCAAAGCCAGAGGCAACGAACCAAGCACCATGGCGAACGTCGTCATCAAGACTGGGCGCAAACGCATTATGGCAGCCTCTTTTACTGCTTCCATGTATGACTTTCCCTTTGCGACCAATTTATTCGCAAAATCGACAATTAGGATACCGTGCTTAGTTATCAGGCCAATCAAGGTTAAAAATCCGATATTAGAAAACATGTTTATGGTTCCATCGATGCACGCAAGCGTCACTATTCCTCCGACTAGCGTTAATGGCACTGTAAGCATTATTATGAGAGGATCTTTCCAGCTTTCGAATTGTGCTGCCATGACTAAATATATAAAGCTCAACGCAAGTAGGAAGATCATTGCCATTGTATTCGATTCAGTCAAAAAGCGCTTTGTTTCATCCACAAAATCAATGTATACATCATCTGGTAACGTCTTATGGGCAACGGCCCTTATCACATCTATCGCGTCTCCTAATGATATTGTCGGTTGCAAAAACGGCACAACAGTACAAGATCGCGTCCTATTATAGCGATATATCGTGACAGGACCAGTTCTCGCATAAACATTTATTAGCTCTGCAATTGGTATCAAAAATTCTTCACGATCGTTATACGCCTTCACGTATATATCTGTAAGCTGATCAGGAGAACGCTTATCTTCCTCAGTTATTTCAACCATGACGTCATGTAACTTGTTTTCGCGCTTGAACTTTGTGGCCACTCGACCTTGTATCAATCCAGAAATCGTACTTGCTATGGCTTTTGGATCTATATGCAACAATGCGGCTTTTTCGCGATTTATTTCAATGGTATAGTCCTCCGCCTCATTGTTGTTCATGGTTCTAACTGTCCTTGCTATACCGCTCGCAAGGATCTCTTGTATCAGATTGTCTGACAATTCACGCAACTCTCTATGCGATTTATTTCCCCTAACAACAAAAGAAACATAACGAGAACTATCATCACCGCCTCCTCGCCCAGCAGTGAATTTAACGTCAATTCCAGAAACTTCATTGCTCCTTAGCGAAACTTCCTTCATTATCTCTTCCGTCGTTTTCCCACATCTATCCTTTATTATTGCAACTCCTTCAAATGTTGGGTTTGTTATAACGTATTGTCTAGACTCTATTTCAGGAAATTGCCCTAAAACTTTATCCACCGCATCAACATAACGCTGTGTATATTTTAATGTAGCTGTTTGTGGAGCATGTCCTTCATAGCTAAACATTCCAACATCTTGATATGGCTTCTGCTCACTAGGCATAAAAGCATACACAAAGTAGCCGAAAGCAGAAAATAAAATTGCTACCACCAAAGCTCTTTTTCTGTTATTTAAAACATTTCCAAGCACATCGGCATATTTTTTTTCAATTTGTTCCAGCCACTTTGAAGCATCAAGCTTCGACACATAACTTTTCAACAACAACAAATACGGATTAGTAAAATTCCATTTTCTTTCTTTCCCTCGCTCTACCAAAGTTTTTGAACACATCATAGGAGATAGAGTCAATGCGACAAAACCAGAGAGCAACACAGCGCCAGCTAAAGTTATAGAAAATTCTTTTAAGTATCTTCCCGTTTCTCCTTGTGCTAGAGCAACTGGTGCATAAACCGCGCACAAGGTCAAAGTCATTGCTATGACGGCGAAGCTAACTTCTTTTGTTCCTTCTATTGCTGCTTTCATTGGCGTCAGACCACGCTCTATGTATTTATAAACGTTCTCTAAGACGACTATAGCGTCATCAACAACAAGACCTATCGCCAAAACCATACTCATCAACGTCATGTTATTTATGGTGAATCCGCAAATGTATATAATAAATAACGCACCGATTAGAGAAATAGGCACAGTTACCAATGGGATTAGTGCGGCCCTGACTGAACGTAAAAACACAAACACCACCAAAACAACAAGCAAAATAGCATCAAATATCGTGTGGTAAACCTCATGTAATGAACGTTCTATGAATGTCGTACTATCGTATGCAATACTGAACTTTACGCCAGATGGAATTTGTTGCAAAACCTCTTCATATTTGGCTTTCACGCCTCGAGCGACTTGTATTGGGTTTGCCGCAGATTGAGAAATTATTGACAACGTCACGACTTTTTCGCCATTAAATCTTGCAATAACCCTTTTGTTACTCTTGTCGAGTGTAGCCTCTCCGACGTCCTTCAGCTTCACAACCGTATTTGCTTTGTTAACGATTGGAATTTCTTTAAACTCTTCAGGACTTTGCAAATCCGCGACAGTAGTCACAACGTATTCCCTATCCTGGTTCACGATCTTTCCCGCAGGACTCTCAATATTTTGCTTCTCAAGCGCATTCGCAACATCCAACACAGTAAGATTATAGAATGCCATCTTTTGCGGATCGAGTTTGACAGACATTTGGTAATCACCTGCTCCATAAATATCGACCCTGGCAACCCCTGGCACCGCTTCAAGCGCATGACTTATTTCATTTTGAGCATACGCATACAATTCGCTTTCAGTCAACTTGCTACTAATCAACGCGAGAGAAACTATTGATTTTTCATTCGAGCCAGCTTTTGTTAATATCGGCTCTTGAGCAGCATCCGGAAATCTATCTCTCCATTTACTTAACCTGTCTCTGATGTCATTTGTCGCTGAGTCAAGATCTCGTCCTTCGGCAATTTCTATTGAAACTTCACTAGTTTCGCTATCGCTTTTTGAAGTTATCGTATCTATCCCTTCAACCCCTGCGACCGCTTCTTCAATGACCCGAGTAATCTGGCTTTCGATAATCTCTGGGCCGGCACCGTGATACGTCATCTTGATGGTTACATAGTTCCTCTCCATCTTTGGATACTGCCGCACCTGGAGTCGATCCCCGGTTACTAATCCGAGCAATACGACAACAAGAGTTAAAACCCAGGCAAATACTGGACGATGTATACAAATCTCAGATAATTTCATTATTTACTCCCGTCGCTAGTCGTTTTCAACTCATCTTCAGATGAAGTTGTTTTTTTTGCAGATTTATCTCGAGACAATAATTTATGAATCGCATCCTTAATCTTGCCTACCCCAGATTTTGTATTTTCTTCTTTAGCTTTTTTATCCGTTGTTTCCTTAGCCTGCCCCCCTCCTTCTTTTGCCTCCTTAGAATTATCAGAAGAATCGTGCAGCTCCTCTTTCACTTTTTCTAGTGTACCCTCTTTCTGATTGCTTTCCGGCTCTTCATTTGAAGACAGATCATTATCCGCATCAGCATCTGATTCTTCAGTCTCTGATTGCGCTTCCTGCGATGAAGAATCATATTCTTCCTTGTTTAATATCTTGGTCTTTACCCCTTCAGACAACTTGAGTTGTCCCGTAGTTACCACAGTTTCTCCATCACGAAGTCCAGCCACAATTTCGACCCCATTGATATTTTTGGCTCCAGACAAGACTCGTTTACTATGTGCGCGCATCTTCTCATCAATCACCCACACATATTCTATAGAGCCTTCACGCAGCAAAGCATCCTCATCAATCAAGACAACCCCGCTTTTTTCGCCAGTTACTAAGCGAACATTCGCGAACATTCCGTGTCTCAGATATCCATTTTTATTAGGTATGACAGCCTTTACCAAGACACTATGATTCTTTGTATCAACTTCTGAGTCAATTGCATCAACTGTGCCAGAAAAAACTTTTCCGCTATATGCATCAACAGTAATCTCAACATTTTGGCCAGGAGCGACATCATCGATATATTTTGCAGGAACAGAAAACTCGACTTTCATCATCGAGTTATCAACCATATAAACAAGCTCCGTTTGCTGTTGCACCATATTTCCCGGTGTAACAGAACCTTTCAAAATTCCGATAGTCCCATCGAATGGCGCCTTGATAACCGTTCTCGCCAATTGAGCCGTAGCACTCGAAAGTTGAGCTTGCGCGGACTGCATTTTTGCAAATGCTTCGTCATAAGCTTTCTTTGAACCAACCTTCTGCTTATACAAGTTATCAACACGTTCATATTCCGCTTTCATCATCGTATATTCAGCTTCATATTTATCTTTTTCAGCTTTATATAGGTCATCTTCGAACTTTATAAGTGTATCTCCTTTGTGCACCTTGGAGCCTTCTTCAAAAAGAATCTCGGCAATCTTTCCTGAAATCTCGGCTTTTATAACAACTTCAGCATTAGCTTTCAGTGTCCCAATAGACTTAATTTCACGCAGAGTTGTTCCAATTACAACTTTCTTCGCCTCAACGCCAACAACTCTATCAAATCCCATATCCATCCCCGACTCAGCTGAGCGTAGAACTATTCTGCACACTCCTCTAACAGCAGGTCTCATCGAGCTATATAGGACAAAACAAACGAGTATCGTTGTCAGCAAAACTATAATCTGCGTCTTAAAAGAGCCGTGATTTTGGTGCAAAAACTTCTTCTTATCTTTCTCAGAAATAAAAGATTTCCAGAAGATGAAACATGATTTTATTGCTTCTTTAATTTTCAAAAACATTCAGTATTTTCAACTCAAAACAGCTCCTACATATCATGATACCACATAAATTACGAGCAATGGTGTATAATTGTATAAGCTCAAATAGAAGTAAGAGAAAATGTTTCTATTATATGTGTCGGAGTCTGCGAAAAAGTCTTCATATCCGTATGTGCCATTTCGGGAGCAATGTTCTCTATAAAATGACTAATCTCAGCTTCTGAGTTATCCTTAATAAACAGTTGTGCAACGCCGGACAATGTCAAAATAGTGTCTATACCCGCCATATTGCCGCCAAGGATATCTGTCCATGGCGTATCGCCAATCATTGCAACTTTTTCATTCGGGGAAATAAATTGCTTGGCGTAGTCGAAAATTATCGGGTATGGCTTGCCAAAATACACGACCTTGCCTCCTGCGTTTTCATATAAAGAACCAATGTATCCTGAACAAAGTATTGGTTTTGCTCCAGATTTCCAGGATTCAATAGCAAATAAATCAGAATTTGCAATCACTAGGATTTTGTTGTATTTCAGGCATGTATCAATAAATGATGCTATTTCTTCAAAATTTGCAATGTCGCGGTAATCAACCGTTATCAACTCCTCTATTGTAATCGATTTACCGTTCCTGTCCTTCAGACCGTCTGCGCAGTATGGTGCCTTATAATTTGCGCTTCCAACAAAGACAAAACCAGCTTGTTCTATAGATTGAACGCAGCTGAGACCGCTGCCTTTAAAAATATCATCAAAGCAAGAAAATGCCGCAAAATAAGTTTTTGCGTCACTGAAACATTGCGTTATGGTATTTTTCAAAACTTCTCCAGAGCTGATAAATTTATCAAAATGCGTACCAGCAACCATTCCTTTCGACAAATATCGTTCACAGCATTTCGTTGCAGTCAATGTTGTGTTTGACAAAATGATTACCTTTTTACCGGACATCAGCATCTTCTCTAGTAGAGGTAGAGCACCATCGAAAAAGTCCCGGCCATTCCACAAAACTCCGTACATATCGATTAAAAATGCGTCGTACTGTTCATAAAGTGTTTCCATATTCTGGCAAAACATGAGGTAATCTCCGCATAGCGATGATAGTCCATTATCGTGTGATTAGCCTTTGCCTGTCAAGGTCAAGCGACCGGGGATTGGCAACTAGATAAATAAAAAGTATGACAGTTCTTGAAGAAGCCGAGATTAGATGAATAAACTGCGTTAGTAGTTTGTAAGGTTTGTGGAT
>CACYDS010000094.1 GCA_902773285.1 uncultured Pseudomonadota bacterium
AGATGGTTCAGAGAAGCTTAAAGAAATGATAAACAATATAAAAGAAGTTCCTGCGAATGGGATTTTTTAAATCAAAATCTCACGTTTCCCAGTATGATTTGGAGCGGAAAGCACGCCTTTCTGCTCCATTTCTTCGACTATTCTGGCGGCTCTGTTATAACCTATTTGTAATTTACGTTGCAGATAACTAATCGAGCACTTTCTGTCATTCATCACAATTTCGATAGCCTTTCTATACATGTCATCTCCACTACTATCGTCATTTCCAGAAATATCATCTTCGCCGAATTGCTCGCTAACGACGTCGACATAATCTGGCTCGCCTTGCTCTTTTATAAAACTAACGATTCTCTCTACTTCGCTATCTTTAACAAAAGGGCCATGGACACGAAGTATACGCCCAGCACCTGACATATATAGCATGTCACCTTGTCCCAAAAGCTGCTCTGCCCCCTGCTCTCCAAGAATAGTGCGACTGTCAATTTTCGACGTCACCTGGAAGCTAATTCGCGTCGGAAAGTTAGCTTTTATAGTACCGGTGATAACGTCAACTGACGGCCTTTGTGTCGCCATTATGAGGTGTATACCAGCTGCACGTGCCATTTGCGCCAATCTCTGAATTGCTGCCTCAACATCTTTACCGGCAACTAACATCAAGTCTGCCATTTCATCGACTATTATTACGATATACGGCAGAGGAGCAAACTCTAATTGCTGATTTTCAAATATTGGACGCCCGGTTTCTTGGTCAAATCCAGTCTGTATTTTTCGCACTAACAAATCGCTGTTTTCTTTTGACGCAGCAATCTTTTTGTTAAATCCATCGATGTTTCTGACGCCTAACTGCGACATTTGCTTATATCGATTTTCCATCTCAGCAACAGCCCATTTTAGCGCAAAGACAGCTTTTTTCGGATCTGTAACGACAGGAGTGAGCAAGTACGGTATTTCATCATACACCGACAACTCCAGCATTTTGGGGTCAATCATTATCAGTTTGCAGTCTTGTGGTGTAAATTTGAACAAAATCGATAAAATCATATCGTTGATCGAAACGGATTTCCCAGAGCCAGTTGTTCCCGCAACCAGAAGGTGTGGCATTTTCGCAAGATCAGCCATTACCGGATTTCCACTTATATCTTTTCCCAAAACTATTGGAATACCAGTCGTCATTCGTTTAAATTCATCTGATAAAAGCAATTCTTTGAGATATACCGTGTGCCGATTTTTATTCGGCAACTCAATACCTATCGCGTTTTGCCCTGGTATTGTCGATATTCTCGCAGATATTGCGCTCATCGAACGCGCTATATCATCGCTTAAGCTGATTACACGAGATGTCTTAATTCCGGGCGCGGGACGAAATTCAAACATAGTCACAACCGGTCCCTGACGCACATTTAGTATCTCCCCATTTACACCAAATTCCTCCAAAACATTCAATAACTCCGCAGACATCGAGCTTATTTTGCCTTCGTCTTGCTTCCAATCTTTCTCAGAATGCTGATCCAAAAGCTCAACGTTTGGCAAAGTATATATACCATTTTCCAAATTGAATTCCGGAATATCGTGAGTTATTTCAATGTGTTCTTCCTCAGATTTTTCTTTATCATTTGTATCTACAGTTTCAGATTTTTTCATCTTTGATAACTTTGGAATACTTGGCATTACAACAGCTAACCTACGGGTTAATTTGGGGATATTGTTAAAAATTACGTCAAATTCAACGAATAAAACACGTTTCGCAACCAAGAGCCAAATAACCGATAGTATTGCATATACCCACTGACATATGATTTCTTCTTGATGAAAGATATCAATAAAAATCCATTTCGATAAAACATAACCAATACAACCTCCAGCGTAAAAATCCATAGAAAATCTGTGCAGTAATTTTTCTACTGTTGAATACGCGGATGTCACGTTAAAAACAATCACGCCCAAAATGACGAAAACCAAAAATGTTAAAACTCGGTGTCGTATATATCTGATCTTTCCACTTAGGTAATTTATGCCCCAAACAAAACACAGAAGAGCTATCAAATATGCAAGTAATCCAAAAGATTGAAGAGCTATTTCAGATAAATGCGCACCAAAATTCCCGAACATATTTTGAGTAGGTTTTGGTGACACAGTTAAGAATGTATTGTCATGTGGAGTATGGTAAATTAATGAAACCGCAAGAGCAATTGCGAATAATATCAAAAAAATCCCTAATATACCATTTCTCAGCCGTTTATTTTCAACGGCTTTTTCACGTTCAATTCGGCGTTTATTTCGATTTTTCCTTGTGACCATCAGAATACCTTTATCCTATGCTTTTTAGAAAAGACAACGCAAGCAAGTGATATAACAAAGACTCCTATCAATATTATTGGGATAATACTGTGAAGTGCGTCAAAAAACGTCATATCTTTTATCATTATTCCTTTCACTAACTTATTACCATAAACCATTGGATTAACCTTTGTAAAAGCCTTCATTAGTGGATTTTCGATGCTTTCCACTGGCGACATCAGTCCAGAGAGCGAAGCTATTGGCATTTGGACAACAAATGTCCCAAGCATTGCCTGCTGTTGAGTGTTCGAAAAAGCAGCAATACAAACACCAATTCCGACAACTGAAATAACGTATACAATCATTGCAATAGCCATCAAAAACAAATTTCCACGTATAGGTACACCATACATCAAGCTCCCGAGAAACATAACACAAAATCCCATAAACAAGCTGATAATTATACTGGGAGTCGTTTTCCCAACTAGCATACCAAGCGGTTTGATTGGAGAAACTAAGAGCTGGTCGAATGTGCCTTGCTCTTTTTCGCGAGCTATTGCCAATGCGGTGAGTGTAATAGCCTGACTGATTATGATCATGCAAACTAAATTTGTAATCGAAAACCACTTCTGATTTTTATTAGGATTATACCAAGTTCGTATCGAAACCGTTGGTATATTCGCCATCGTTTTGTCCGAAATTTTTGCCTGATATTTTGCCAAAATTTGCGAAAGATAGCTATAAACAATCGTAGCGGCATTTGTTCTTCGTCCATCAGTGATAACCAGTATGTCAGATTTCCTTTTTAAGTCGATATTTTTTGAAAAATTTCCGGAAATGGCAATACCTATAAAAGCCTTTTCCGTATTGATATTGTTTTGAAATTCTGGTTCAGATTTCACATATATAGACTCTTTGAAAATATTCGTATTCACGACATCCTCCAAAAGTTTTACACTATGGACTCCTCGATCCTGATTAAAAATCACTACACTTGAATTTTCGACATCTTTGTTCGAGGCTAGTACAAAAACGACTAAAAACATTAATATTGGGAAAAATATCGCAAAGGCGCTTTTCGGATCCTTTAATAAATCTAGTAGCTCCTTGCGTACTAATGCACTAACGCCATTAAATATCACAAATTCATGCAAAGCAACTCTATAACTTCATCAGTATACTACATATCTATATCTTCGATTTAAATTTTTAAATAAAAGGGGGCGCGATGTGGTATGTTTATATTTTACCACATCGCGCCCCTGGGCCTGTCAAGGTACGCTTTGCTCAGCTCCATTCAGGCGCTGACCTTGACAGGCGCAGTATTATTTAATAGGGCGACCGTAACCGATATTGGAAATGATTATAGCTTGATGAAATATTTTTCTATTCCCAAATAATGAGATCATGTATCATAATACCTGATATAAGTAATTTTAAAATTTAAATATTGACAATGTACATAATATATATGTACAATATAATTGTAAGGATGTATAAAGGGAGGTATATAAATGAACAAACATACGAAATGCATGGTTATGATGTCATTGATGGCGCCAGCTGCTATTTCTTCTGCTTACTCTAGTACAAGTCGTGAAATCACTTTTGATGTAATGCAACTTGAACCAAAGCAAGAAGAGATATTCTACGGAAAACTAAGCCGGTTCTTCGCCGACAATTCGGTACCTGATGGGAAAGAGATGAGCATAATGTTTGAAACAACTGAGCCAACCTCGATTGCCATTAACGAGATACTGACGACCGGAAATTACACAATAAAATTTGTGAAGGCAGACAATTACAAGGAAGATGATTACAAGAAAGATGATTCCCCAAAAGGAGACTATAGAGGAGCGGATGAATATGCCAAACTGATTGAAACTCTCGCTAAAGATGAGGGCATTAATCTGCGCTTATATGATAAGTTAAAATCATTGACCCTTGAAAAAGAATTACTAGCGGAAGTTAGTAAGTTTGAACATATCGATAGAGATAATCCAAAAAAGTTGATAGAGGCTTGTTTAAGAACCGTAAAAATGAACGCAGTTGAGAGGTACAAAACAATTGACGACTTGCTAGAGACAAATTTCATAGACAATTTGTGCAACACGGTTGGCCATATGGATAATGTCAACAATTTGCGGAACGGTATTTGGTTTTGCACAGACATACCGATTGACAACGTCACCGACGAGGAATTGTACCAAAAAATGTGCGATAGATTAAAAAGTTTCTTTGGTTGATGTAGCAATTCCAAAATATTTCAGAGTATCTTAGCTTAAGTAGGTAAGATACTCTGATATCAGGTTTATGCCACAGCAATTTGCATAAAAATGCCCAATTAACACCAAATTAACAATTGTCTTAAAATGCCCGAACTAAATGGCCAAGTGACTGTGATATTTAAAATTGAAAAAAATTACAGAAAATTTTAACTAGTTAACATAAACTTAATATATGGTGATGGTGCCTGTTTGAAGGATTTGCTCTTGATAACGCCGGAAGAAATCAATTCGCAGATAAGCCAATATGCAAAGGACGTTGATCATGAGCTTATAAAGAAAGCTTACATATTCGCATTAAACAAACATGGAACTCAATTACGAGAAAGCGGAGCCCCATATTTTTCCCATCCACTAGAGGTTACAAAAATCCTGATAGACTTAAAAATGGATCAGGAGACGATTGTTGCTGGCATGCTTCACGATATATTGGAAGACACCGAGACAACAATTGATGAGTTATCAGAACAATTTGGCCCCAAGATTGCCAGCATTGTAAATGGTGTTACAAAACTTACTAAATTTGAAGGAATTTCTGTCGCAGAAAATCAAATGGCAAACTTTAGAAAGTTACTGGTATCTGCAGCCTCAGATATTAGGGTACTGGTAATAAAACTTGCTGATAGATTACACAATATGCGCACGCTAGCTTATAAGAAGAAAAGAACAAAAAGACAATCTATAGCGAAGGAAACTCTGGAAGTATACGCGCCCTTGGCGGAGAGAATTGGGTTTGCTGCAATAAAAGAAGAGTTGCAAAACACAGCTTTTTACGAGCTTCATCCAGACATTTACAATTCACTGAAATTAAAATTAAATGAGTATGCAGCTAATTTTGAAAATGAAATAAATGTAATCTCTGAAAAGTTACTGGAATTATCGCAATCCGTAGATAAAAACTGTACGGTATCCGGGCGAATCAAAAGCCCATATTCAATATGGAAAAAATTAACCGTGCGCAACATATCATTTGAGCAATTATCAGATATTATCGCTTTTAGAGTTATAACGGATACGATTCCTCACTGTTACCAGATACTCGGAGCAATTCATCGAAGTTATCTTGTTATTCCAGGAAAATTTAAAGACTATATAAGTGCTCCAAAAAACAATCACTATCAATCTCTTCATACGAACGTCATTGGTCCATTGAACAAACGCATCGAAATCCAAATAAGGACAAAAGAAATGCATCTTGTGGCAGAACACGGAGTAGCGGCTCACTGGAACTATAAGGCTGGAGAAAGCGAAAGTAAAGCAATGGCAAAAACAGATACCTTATGGATTAATGACCTCGTCAAGGTTTTGGAAAACACATCAGGAATGGAAGAATTTTTAAAAAATACACAAGCTGAAATGATCACTGATCAGATATTTTGCATCACTCCGAAAGGTACCGTCATTTCTTTGCCAAAGGGGGCATCCGTTCTTGATTTTGCATACGAAATTCATTCGGATGTTGGAAATCATGCAATAGACGCCAAAATTAATGGCATTCCAGCTCCATTAAACGCGGTTATTAATAACGGAGATCAGGTTGATGTCATAACAGATCCATCAAGTTCCCCTGAAAAATCATGGGAACATTTTGTAGTAACTACTAAGGCCAAGATCGCGCTTAAAAAAGAACTCAAATCCTTTGAAAAAGAGCATATAGAAATGATTGGAAAAAGCAATCTTTATGATTTTTTCCAAAGTCATAATATTAAGTTGCTTGAGTCTGATATAAAAAAATTAACCGAATATTTCAAATTCAGACAGACAAATAGGTTGTTTTATGCGATAGGTGCCGCAGAGATTACTTTAAGACAAGTTATCGAGGTTTATAACAAGCGGAAGAATACCAACATAGCGATTGAAAATATAACTGGTTCTATACCGGTGCAAGAGAAAAAAAATAAACAATTACCTATATTGGGATTACCTTACAATTCCACAATACTGTCAAATGTATGCTGTACTCCTGTTGCTGGAGATAAGATTGTTGGAATTATAAATTCGGATAATAATATCGAAATTCATATAACTGAATGCCGTATGTGTGAATATAAATTCAAGGAGGGGAATGCCAAAATACTTCCTCTTGCTTGGAGTAATGATGCATTTACTGCAGACCATAAATACAATGCAAGGTTATACATTTCTATTTATCAAGCTTCTGGCAACTTATCTCGCATAGCCAAAGCGATAGAAAAACTAGATGCGACCATTTCGAACCTTAGTCTTGGGGAAAAATACGACAATTTGGTTAGTATCAAAGTAGAGATTGAAGTCATGGATATAGCTCAACTCACTATGATAATCGCAAGTTTACGTAGTCTAAAAATTGTGAGGAACGTCGATAGAAGTTAAAATAGTTTTTGCTGTTAATTGGAAATTGTGATATCGTTAACCTAGTTAATGATGCCCAGATAGCTCAGTCGGTAGAGCAAGAGACTGAAAATCTCTGTGTCGTTGGTTCGATTCCATCTCTG
>CACYDS010000095.1 GCA_902773285.1 uncultured Pseudomonadota bacterium
GATAGCTCCGTTGACAAGTTGGCCTTTGACAATAATTGGGGCAGCAATATATTCAAACAACGTGTCATAGAAAAGATCGAAGAGAAGGAAGACGAGAACAATAACAAGAATATAATAGAAAAAGATGGAAACCAGAATAACAATGAAGAGAACAAGGCATTAATATTAAATAATCTTAAAAAACTCAACCAAGGGGTAAGCAATGAAGTGAAACTTGGTAAGCTAGTAGGGGTGCATAGCTCAAGTATCTCGCATGGGGGGGCAGGAAATATCGATAGCTTCGTTGACAAGTTGGTCTTTAATAATAATTTGGGCAGCAATATATTCAAACAACGTGACAAAGAAAATATGGAAGATGAGAACAAGGAGAACAAAAATCCAACTCAGATAATAAGTAGAGAAGAGAGAAAAGCAATGTTAAAGGAGCTTGAGCAACTTACGCAATATTCAAGGAAATCCAATATATTGGACGATAGCCAGCTAGACATGAGTCAATCCGCTTTCTTATCGAAGAATAACCGTAACAACATGCTCAACTCACAACGTATTAACCCAAAGACGACCAACTCTGTAATCAAATCAGGCGGATACCCCACATTTGTCAACAATAATTTGAAGAAAAGTAATTCTAAAAGCATGAAGAAGAAAATAAGCAGCGCGCAAAATAATAATGGTGACTGATGCGTCAGAGGAGTTGATGGCAAAAACATTAAGAGCGTTGCGGGCAATCCGCAATGCTCTTTTGTTTACATAGATTTATTTATTGGATTTGTATCTCGGCGTTTTTGTACACAACGGAATAGTCGGTATCCGGAGTGATCTCGCCAGAAATGATAAACTTTGCAATTTGAGCCTCAAGGTTCTTCTGAATTGCGCGTTTTAGCGGACGTGCGCCATATATTGGGTCATAGCCGATTTCGCACAACCAGTTCTTAACGCTATTATCAAATTTTATTTTTATTTGATGTTGTTCAAGACGCCTCGTCAGTTCTTTTAGCTGAATGTCGACGATTTTACCCATATCTTCTTTAGATAGACCGTTGAAAACGACGATTTCATCCAGACGATTTATCAATTCAGGACGCATTGTCGCCTGCAATTTTTCGAGTACTTTTTTCTGAATATCTGATTTTTTGCTCTTTTTATCCAGGAAGTATTCTGATCCAATATTTGAAGTCAGTATTATTACTGTGTTTTTAAAATTCACATTCTTGCCAAGTCCATCTGTCAAATGCCCTTCGTCCAAAATTTGCAATAAGATGTTGAAAACATCGCTATGCGCTTTCTCAATTTCGTCAAAGAGCACAACCGAATATGGACGTCTCCGAATCGCTTCAGTCAATTCCCCACCTTTTTCATAACCGACATAGCCTGGGGGAGCTCCAATTAATCTGGAGACTGCGTGCTTTTCCATATATTCGGACATATCAATACGAACCATGCTATTCTTGTCATCGAACAAAAACAATGCCAATGCTTTAGAAAGCTCTGTTTTTCCAACCCCAGTTGATCCGAGGAACAGGAATGAGCCTATTGGACGATTAGGATCGGATATTCCGGCACGAGAACGTCGTATGCAATCTGCAATGGCACTTATTGCCTCGCTTTGCCCGACTACCGATTCTTCCAGCTTTGTTTCAATGTTAAGCAATCGCTCCTTATCGCTCATCAACATTTTATCAACTGGAATACCTGTCCAGCGCGAAACAACGAGGGCTATATCATCTTCGGTTACCTCGTTCTTTGTGGCTTTTTGAGATTGCTCATTTTGAAGCGCGGATAACTTCGTTTCTAAAGGTGGTATTTGTCCATATAGAATCTCTCCAGCTTGCGCAAAATCACCATTTCGTTGGGCTATTTCGGCATTAGTTCTCAAGCTATCAAGTTTTTCTTTAATTGCCTTTATTTCCTCCAAATGCGCCTTTTCCTTATTCCAATTTTCATTTAACTTTTTCGAATCTTCCTCCAATATGGCTAGCTCATTTTTGATTTTTTCCAAGCGCTCCTTCGAATTTTTGTCACTTTCTTTCTTCAGACCTTCACTTTCTATCCGAAGTTGCATAATCTTTCTGTCCAATTCGTCGATGTTTTCAGGTTTGGAATCGATAACCATCTTAAGTCGACTAGCCGCCTCATCCATGAGGTCTATGGCCTTATCAGGAAGAAATCTTTCACTGATATATCTGTTCGAATAAGTACATGCAGCGACAACCGCTGAATCACTAATTCTGACACCGTGATGCAGTTCATACCTCTCCTTCAGTCCCCGCAAGATAGAAATTGAATCGATAACCGATGGTTCATTAACGAAGACTGGCTGAAAGCGTCTAGCAAATGCCGTATCTTTTTCGATATATTGGCGATACTCGTCCAAAGTCGTTGAGCCAATACAACGCAATTCACCACGAGCCAACATTGGTTTCAGCATATTAGACGCATCCATAGCTCCATCAGCTTTGCCGGCTCCAACTAGGGTATGAATTTCATCAATAAAAAGTATGACATCATTAGCCTCACCAACCTCTTTTAGGAGTGCTTTTAGCCTTTCCTCAAAATCTCCTCTAAACTTTGCACCCGCCAAGAGCGATCCTAAATCTAGAGACATTATGCGCTTGTTTTTTATAGAATCAGGAACGTCGTTTTTAATTATGCGTTGTGCTAATCCTTCTGCAATCGCTGTTTTTCCGACGCCCGGTTCACCTATTAAAATAGGATTGTTTTTCGTACGTCTAGACAGAACTTGCATAGCCCTGCGAATTTCTTCATCTCGTCCAATAACCGGATCTAGCTTTCCTTCACTTGCCGCTTTCGTTAAATCCGTTGCATATTTGTTTAAAGCATCAAATCCTGCTTCGGCATTTTCGCTATCGATTGTTTTTCCCATACGTATTTTACCTATCTTCCTTTCTAATAAATCAAGATTTCCCCCACATTTTAAGTATAGCTCCTTTAGTGGTGAGTTGGAGAGCGAGTTAACCAATAAATTGTCCAAACTTACGTACTTGTCATGTTGCCGTTCGGCCTTTTCTTTACATTGCTGAAAAATTGCATTTACTTCAGAAGACAAAAATACCTCATCGGAACCTTCAACTTTGGGTAAAGTATCTACTTTTTTATTAACTTCTGTCTCAAATTCCCGTAAATTTATACCTTCAAAAGCTTTGGAAATCACGCTTTCAGATCTATGTTGTAAAAAACTCTTTGCTAAATGAAGCAACGTTATTTGCTGATGATGTTGTGATTGAGCAATTTCAATCGCCGTCTGCAAGACCGCTAGTGTTGCATTAGTCATATTGCTTTGCGTCATGTGATTACCTTTCATCGAGTTTTTCAATTTCATTGTAGCACCACCGAACTGTTTTTAATTTTTAAAAAATGGCAATTTTTTTGCTAAGATACTCAATGTTGTTTCAACTATAGTGGACCGTAAATTTGGATATAAAAAAATTTCTGCCGAACTGCCGAAAGATAAAATTTTATTAGAATGCTAATATCTCTTCTTGGTCGCTAAAATGCACAGATGTCGTTCCATAAATTTGACAAGTTTCATGTCCTTTGCCCATAATTGCAACGATATCTCCCTGACTCACTATCGATAGCGCGTAATAAATTGCTTCGCTCCGATTGCCAATTTCGATAGCACCTTGGCATGACTCGAGAATTTGTTTCCTAATTTCTTCTGGCGATTCCTGTCGTGGATTGTCGTCTGTGACGATGCATATATCGGCTAGTTGCGAAGCAATTCTTCCCATCTCTGGACGTTTGGTTATATCTCTGTTCCCCCCGCACCCAAAAACGCAAATAAGGCGTCCTTTGCACACCTTTTTAAAACACTTTAGTGCAGTTTCGAGTCCCTCCGCCGTATGGGCAAAATCAACATAGACTTCTCCGCCATTAAGTGTTCTTACGTGTTCCATCCGTCCAGTAAGCGATTTTATTTTCGGAAGGGCGTCCGCTATGGCGGGGGCACTTAGTCCAGACGCCAGCGCAAGAGCAACTGCGCATAAGATATTCATTAACTGAAAAATCCCAAGCAATTTAATTTCAATTTGTCGGAACACTTCGGTTCCGCATACTAAATCAAAAACTACATTATCTGAGTATTCACGGATATTCCTTGCTTTTACAAAATTTTTATCATTCATTCCAAAGGCAATAATGTTGTTATTATATTTCGATACTTTCTGATAAATTTCTGGAAAATCAAAAGAAATAACAGCAGGTTTATCTGATGGCAGAATTTCCTGAAAGAGCTTTAACTTTGTTGCTAAATAAGCTTCTTTCGTTTTGTGATAATCCAGATGATCCGATGCCAGATTTGTAAACGCTGCTGCCGTTAAAGTTGCACTGTAGCACCGCTTTTGCTCTAAGGCGTGGCTTGACGCTTCAAAAACGCAATGGTTTACATTTTGGGCGACAAGGTACTCCATTATCATATGAAATGTAACTGGATCCGGAGTTGTTAGGTTTGGTATTGTAATGTTTTCTGGAGAGACAGATTTTTGTTCAATGAATAGTCCTAAAGTTCCGAGATTAGATGACTTAATACCAGAATATGTCCAAATTTGGCTTAAAAAATGAGCAACGGAACTTTTCCCATTTGTTCCTGTGACAGCTATGCAAATTTCTGGCTGATTAGGATACAGAAAGCGAGATAATTTTGATGCTATTAACCGGGCATCAGGGATTGTAAACACTTTTTTAGTATCTAGTTGCAGGGTATCAGATTTTTCTGCAAACACAATTCCAGCTCCTTTTTGCAAGGCGTCAGAAATATTTGCTTCAATATTTTGGCAAGGTATAGCAACAAAAATATCTCCAGGTTTAACAAATTTGGAATTTATTTGTATGTTTTTCACTATATGACCCCAAAACCGTTGGGACAAGATTTTCATATGGTATCATAATCACTAGGGAAATCGTCTCAGTTTTGAAGATTTGAAATGTTATTCTTGGCAATAATTTTAGTCGCGTTATACCTTGTATTACGCTTTGCTCCCAAAAAACTTTTGAGATTTTTAAGCCCACTTTTCATTCCATTTGTGAAGATTTGCATTGCGTTCAGAATAAAAAGGGGACTTGAAAACAAACTCAGAATAGCAGAAAGATTTGGGTTACCTTCGCAAAAGCGTCCAAGCGGCAAATTGATTTGGATACATGCGGTAAGCGTCGGTGAAACATTGTCGGTTATCCCCATAATCAACGAAATAAAACGACAAAAGCCAGATGTTTCAATCTTGCTTACTACGATGACTATAACTGCGGCTCAGCAGGTTGAACAGCGGCTGGCAAACAAGGTAATTCACCAATTTATTCCGTTTGATATTTTTTCCTGGACCAGGCGATTTGTGAAATATTGGAAGCCGTCAATAGCTATGTTTGTCGAATCCGAACTTTGGCCAAATACGCTTTTTTATCTCAATGAAAAAAATATCCCTATCTATCTCCTGAATGCGCGGGTATCCAAGCGTTCTCTGGTGCGAATGTTTTTTGCAAAGAAATATTTGGGGCTTTTGCCATTCAGTTTGTTTTCTGGGGTTTTTACAACATCAGTTGAAATGAAAAATGCGACTGAACTTCTGGGGGCTCACAATGTACGAATTTTGCCAAATTTAAAATTTGTATCTGATAAATTGCCGGTTAATGAAACAAATAGGAAACGACTAGCTTATAAAATATCGAAACGTAAAGCCTGGATTGCGGTCAGTACTCATCCGGGCGAAGAAACGCTAATCGTGCGGGCCCATAAGATGATAAGGCAGGAAATACCTGATATCCTAACGATAATAGCTATCCGTCATCCATCCAGAGTTTCCGAAGTTTGCTCCTTAGGCGCAGATGAAGAATTGTCCGTTTCCATTTATTCTGAGACGATGCAAAATCGCAAGCATATTAGTGAAGATTTACTTGTAATAGATGAAATGGGATGTTTAGGTGAATTTTTTGAAATTGTAGATACCGTTCTAGTTTGCGGCAGTCTAATTCCAGGTATTGGAGGGCATAATTTTCTCGAACCACTAAACTTCGATTGTGATGTCGCTATTGGAAGATATATTGAGAATTTTAAGGATATTTATCCTTATGTGAAAGATTTTTGCACGCAAGTGAATACGGCTTCTGAGATAAAGGATTTTGTAGTGAAATCAGTGCGGGCACCTAAGCGCTCTATAAGTCATATCACGACGTTAAACTTCAAACTAGAGTGGGAAAAAGCGCTGAAGGAAATACTAGATATATCTTAGATTACTGGAGGTTTCCGGAAAGCAGTGGTACCATTGTAGCAATGGAATGTAGATTACAATGCAAATGCTAGGACTGACTATAAATAAAGAAATAAAGATTTTCAGATTGATCGCGATAATCCTCGCTGCTACATTAGCCTGGATATTCTTGAAGCCTGTCGCCGGATTGTCCGATAAAGCTCTACACATGATAATAATATTTATTGCCACGATGACCGGCGTAATGCTCGAAGTTTGCGCAACGGTTGCCTTTTTGCTCATGTCAATGCTAATTGCGAACTTAACATGTACGATTGAGGTCAAAGAGGGGTTTTGCGGATTTAGCAATATTGTGCCTTGGTTATTATTTTTAGTGTTATCTCTAGCAACTGCAATCACAAAAACCTCTCTCGGAATGCGTCTCGCCTACATATTTATGAAATTTTTTGGGAAAGGCATAAATGGGCTATCTTATAGCATCATTTTAACTGAACTTTTTGTTGCTCCACTCCTGCCAAGCAATACCGCAAGAGCGGCAAGTATTGGATATCCACTGGTAACTTCCCTTTCGA
>CACYDS010000096.1 GCA_902773285.1 uncultured Pseudomonadota bacterium
AGGTCAGCGCCTGAATGGCTCTGAGCATATGCATACCTGGACAGGCCAATGGGCGCGATGTGGTAAAATATAAAAATACCACATCGCACTCCCATCTATTTATTTACTATCCCGCCGTTTTAAGCAAACTCAGATTTTTTTTGTTAATTGAAAAGTAATAGCCAGGATCAACTTCCAAGATCCAGCAATGAGAATACTTGCAGTAATGTTGTTTCTGGATCGTAGCTTGGCCCTGTTGGTAGATTAACAGCAGCGGTCCCCCACCTCAACGTCACTAGGCTTGAACAAGCCAAAAACATATTTTGCGAGTTGTTACAATGCCACATTGAAAAATTGTCCAGACGTAGTTCTCGCAAATTATCGCAACCTTCAAACATAGACTCCATATTTGCTACAGAATATGTATCTGCGGCACTAAAATCGATGCTAGTAATTGACGATGAATTTGCGAACATCCGCGAACAGTTATTAGCAAAAAGTACGGAATAATTTGAGAAATGCGGATACTGAAATGCCACATCCAATGTAACACCCGCAGCACCTATATTTGCGAAAGCATTCTCTTTTATTTGTATTTGTTTAGGGGCATTGTAATGTTGGGCTGAAGCAGCAAAAGCGCCTGGAATTACTAGGTTTATGTGAATATTTTGTCCAGGAACATGATACAGATCGACCTTGTTGATCGCTATAGTATTGGAATTCGCTATATCCGACCATTTTATAGTCATCAAGTTCTGATTATTGTATTTCACACTACTAGTTTGTTCATAATCGCCATTTGCATTATTAGCTCCTGGCATGGTATTAATGTAATTACTTTGAGCTCCGACAAAATTAATGTCAGGATGGTAAATTAGATCTGCCGCGTTTACAATTAAAGATTGACTCTCGCATTCCTGATTGGCAAGAAATAGCGTCGTTGCAAGCATCATTGCTGGTGCTGTTATTTTCATTTTGTACCCCCTTCAAAAAAACAAGCAATTATTTGGTTAACATTATTTTAATAATATAATTTTCTCATTGCAAATATTTTATATATAAAATTTAAAATAAATTGTTTATATATAATATATATAGCGCAAGTATAACGGTAGATATAACATTTTTGTATTATCGGCAGTGCGTTTAGAGAATGCAACAATCAAATTCAAAAAATGCAGCTGCTAGAGCACTATGACTTTTGGATTAAAAAGACGTTTATATGTCGGGATGTCTACTTATATACAAATTATGATAAAATGACTAATATAAAAATTGTTGTGGGGAAATTTGATGCTTTTAGACAAAATTGGGAGCCTATTTATTAAATTTCTTTGTTCGATCGGAAGCATAAGTTTGTTTTCAGCTAGGGCAGTTATTTCGGGTTTTATGCCTCCGTATTATTGGAAACAGATATTCTATCAAGCGATTCAGATTGGATATTTTTCCTTACCAGTTGTTGGCATGACTGCGCTTTTTACAGGAATGGCTATGACTTTACAGTGTTACGCCGGGTTTTCGGAGTTTACTGCCGAAAATGCGATACCGTCTGTCGTTATGATTGCAATGACTCGTGAGTTAGGTCCTGTCCTGGCTGCACTTATGGTTGCCGGTAGACTCGGGGCAGCTATGACTGCTGAAATCGGCACCATGAAAGTTACCGAACAAATCGATGCATTAACTACTCTTTCGGTGAATTCGTATAAATACCTGGTCTTTCCACGAATTTTAACGGGAACGTTTCTTGTCCCGTTTTTAGTATTAATTGACGATATTATAGGGATCCTTGGCGGATATCTTGTGGGGGTATATTATCTTAATTTTAATGCGGCTAATTACATAAGGAACACATTAGAGTCGTTGGTTGCTTGGGATATCGTGTCAGGGCTAATAAAAGGAGCTGTATTCGGATTTGTTATATGTTTGATGGGATGCTATCATGGATACTTTTCCAAAGGTGGCGCAGAGGGGGTTGGAAGAGCGACCACAAATTCTGTTGTCGCATCATCAATAATGATACTTTTACTTGATGGTGTTCTGACCTTTGTTTTGTTCTAAAGGAGTTGTTTATGGAATATGTGATTGAAACCGAAGAGTTGACAAAGACCTTTGGAAGCAATGAAGTTTTGCGGGGGATATCGTTGCGGATAAAGCAAGGAGAATCATATGTGGTAATCGGTGGCTCCGGATCCGGAAAATCTGTTTTGATAAAGTGTATTTTGGGGCTTATAGAGCCCACCGGAGGAGTTATAAAAATCAATGGAAAAGATGTCGCAAAATTATCGCCAAAAGAGCTATATAAAATACGATTAAAATGTGGTGTTTTGTATCAAGGAGGCGCACTTTTTGACAGCTTAAATGTGATCGAAAATGTTTCATTTGGGCTGATATATGGACTGCATGTCTCTCCAAAAGAAGCATATAGAATAGCTTTAGAGAAACTTGAGGCGGTTGATTTAGACAAATCGGTTGCTACTATTTATCCTGCTGAATTATCAGGAGGGATGAGTAAAAGAGTAGCATTGGCCAGAGCAATCGCCACTGATCCGGATATTATATTTTTTGATGAACCGACAACTGGGCTTGACCCGATTACAAGCGGGATCATTAATGATTTAATAGTGCGCTGCACAAAGGAGATGGGGATATCTGCTGTTTCTATTACCCACGATATCAACAGTTTGAAACACATCAGCGATCGCGTTGGATTGCTATTTAAAGGAAAAATCATTTGGGAAGGAACCAATAGAGAACTTATCACAACCGATAATCCATACGTCGTGCAGTTCATAAATGGTAATTCTGTTGGGCCATTTACAGCAGCAAGCTAAGCCCTCTAACGCGACGATTGACAATCGATAGTGTGATGTTATGCTATTGGTAATAGCGAGAAATAGATAGCGTAAGACAATGTTTGCTCCAATTAGAGGTATGAAGGACTTATATGGCGTCCCTGCTAGAAAGTACAGATATATTATCGATACAGCCAGACGAATTGGCGAAAAATATGGTTATGCCGAGATAAAGACCCCGATTGTTGAAGCAACAGAAGTATTCCATCGATCAATTGGAGATGAAACCGATGTAGTTTCAAAAGAGATGTATAGTTTTATCGACAAGGGGGGCGAATCAGTAACATTACGTCCCGAGGGCACAGCCGGTGTTATGCGTGCTATCGTAAGCGAGAATCTTGCACAAAGTTTTCCGCTCAAATTGATGTATCACGGAGAAATGTTTCGTTATGATCGCCCGCAGAGGGGGAGATATCGCCAATTTCATCAGCTAGGCTTTGAATGCGTTGGCGATAAAAGTCCGTATACAGATGCGATTTTGATTTGTATGGCCACAGAGATTCTAAATGCCATAGGGATATTTGATACCAAGGTATTGCTCAACACGCTGGGCGATAACGATACCAGAGAGGCCTATACCAAGGGATTGGTGAAATATCTTTCGAGGCATGAAGATAAGTTATCTGCTGATTCCAAACGCAGATTAGGGAAAAATCCTATGCGAATACTTGATTCTAAGGATGAAAATGATCGTGCAATATGTCAGATGGCCCCGCTAATAACCGACTACCTGAGCAAAGAGTCTGAGCAATATTTTCAAAAGATTTGTGAATCGCTTGAAAAAGCCGGTATTAATTTTGAGATTGATAATTTTCTGGTTAGGGGGTTGGACTACTACAGCGAAACAGCATTTGAATTTAAGTCAACACGCGGAGAATACAAAGATTCGGTAGGCGGCGGAGGACGATATGACAGCTTGTTATCCATATTCGGAGGGGCGGATGTTTCCGGCATCGGCTTTGCATTTGGAATAGAGCGATTGATGCTCCTAATGGAGGATACAAACTTTAAAGAAACACCTCCCAAAATTGCGGTTATCCCCGTTTCCGAAACTGAAAATGAGATAGCATTTCAGCTCTTAAAATCGTTATATGATGCTGAAATTTCAGCTGAATTTATCCATATTGGGACACTTAGCAAAAAGATGAAAATAGCCGACAGATTGAAGTGCTCAATTGCCATAATTATCGGAGAAGACGAAATTAAAAATGGTTGCTTCACTGTAAAATTTATGAACTGTGAAGATAAAGAAGAAAAAACAAAAGTAGTAGCTAAATCTGATTTAATAGTTTTTTTGAAACACATTCACTGATGTTGGTAACGATATTGACATTATTTCCAGAAATATTTCCAGGAGCTCTATCGCATAGCCTTCTTGGCAAAGCTCTTGGAAGGCTTTGGGATTTGAAAGTTGTCAATATACGAGATTTTGCAACTGATAAACATCGGACCGTTGATGATACACCATATGGTGGAGGCGCAGGAATGGTTATGAAACCGGATGTTGTAAATAATGCACTGAAATATGCGCTATCGGGATACAGCGGCATGCCGGAAATAATACATATGACTCCACATGGAAAGATCTTCAATCACTCTATAGCTAAACAAATTTCTGCAAATAGCGCTGGAATGATTTTTCTTTGTGGGAGGTACGAAGGAATAGATCAACGGGTTATCGATTACTGGAAGCTTAATTATAATATGAGAGAAATAAGCATTGGAGATTATGTTTTGTTTGGTGGAGAAATTCCTGCAATGGTAGTTATAGAAGCAAGCTTGCGCTTTAGTAAAGGAGTTATGCATAACGAAAATTCAGTCGAAGACGAAAGCTTTGCAAATGGACTGTTAGAATACCCACAATACACACGACCTGCATCCTGGAATAATATGGCTGTTCCAGATGTACTTCTTTCCGGTAACCACGAGGATATTTCTACTTGGCGCACATTTCGTTCGGAACAGATTACTCAATCCGTCAGACCAGATTTGTGGGAAACATACCAAAAATCACGCACATAGTTCGGAGTAATTGTGTAACAATTTAACATTTTTTTATTAAGATTAACTATTTATTAAAAAAATATTGTTTGGTATAAATTGTTGCTTATGGTATCCTGGATATGTTAAAGATGGTTTTGCTGGGGAGCATTCTATGAGAGTTATAAAGTCATTGCTGTGCAGTTTTCTTCTGTCGGAATTCATTTGCCTAAATTGCGCTGCGGCTGAAGATATAGCAGAAAAAATTTTAGATGCGAAAAAGAGAGTGGGGGAGCTAGAGGTTCAGCATACAAAACTCGCGCTACAACTAGCTCAAGAGGGACAAAATTTAAAACAAATTGCAAATAATGCAATGTTAGATACTCAAAATTTTATAACTTCAGAAAAAGACAAAGAGGAACAGCTAAAACGCGCTATCGCAAAAATAAATTCTTTGGAAAAACAGCAAGCAGATTTAGTAGAACAGGTTAAGAAATTGAACAAAACGGTCTCTGATACAAAGGAACAGCAGCGAAAACTGCAAAAGCAGAAATTGCAAAAGACTCGAGAGTCACTTACCAACGAGCCATTAGTTGAAAACACAGAACAAGATTTTCCATTGGAGGTTGAACAACAAAACAAATCAGCTAAAATCAAGACTGAACTGGCTGAAGCAACAGAAGATTTGGATGAATCACATGATATTGCCATTGAAAAACGAGAAGGAACTTCCGATAAAAGAGATTCCATAAGAACCGATACAGATTCTCAAAAAAAGCCTCCTAAGCAAAAAAAGGATACGAAACCAGTAAGTGATTTGGAAGATTTGCCAGAGAAGAATATTGAAGATACACAGCATTCAGAGGAAGCGATTGAAAAGATGAAACAACTTGATGACAGAGATTTGAGGGATCTAGAGGTAAAAGATACCAAAGATAGTGAACGTCCCGATTCTTCAATCAAGGATGAGCGCCTCCTTGATGACAGAGATTTGAAGGATCTAGAGGTAAAGGATACCAAAGATAGTGAACGTCCAGATTCTTTAATCAAGGATGAGCGCCCCATTGATGACGGAGATTTGAAGGATCTGGAAGAAGAAAGCGGCTCAAACAGCAAGCATTCCAGCGATATCTCAAACTCAAAAGAAGAAACCGCTACAGAAAAAAATTCTCAAGAGTATTCTGGCTCGAACAATGCTAGTTCTGACGAAGATACAAAACCGAAAGATGCCACTAGCAACGGAGAATTGCTGACGACTAATGAAAGTACCGCGGAAGCGAATAAAACTATTGATGAAGCAGATAGAGTAGTTGAGGAGAGCGAGAGAAAAGTGGAAGCTTCAAATTCTTCTGAGGAAACCTCAAAAGATGCATAGGGAGCTGGAACGCATGAAGTTAACGATAAGACAACTTGTTACCAACAGATACGATGGTTTTTCGCTGATGGAAATTTCAATCGTGCTATTGGTTATAGGAATCATCGCTGGTGGTATGCTGAAGGGAAAGGATTTGATTGAGGCAGTGCAAGTAAGAGCCGTTGTTAATGATTTCCAAAACTTACAGACGGCTTTCGAAAGTTATGTCAATTCATACGGCTCAATACCGGGAGATGACGCATCGGCATCTGATCGATTTCCTGGAGTTTCAAATGGTGATGGCAATGGCGTGGTGTCTTCTGATGATGCCACAAAGATCTTTGAACATTTGTTTTCGGCGGGACTAATTGAAACAAAAAAGTTTAAGATTCCAAAAATCGGGGGAGAGTACGATGTGATCTCAGAAGACAACTGTGTGAAACTTAGGCTGTCCAATGCTGGAAATCCGGCTTTGAGTAAGAAGCAAACAATAGCGATAATTGCAAAGGCAAATGAAGTATTTGGACAGAATTCCGATCTGATCGAAACAGAACCGCAAATTTCTTCAAACGCTTCACAAAAATATTTAGTAAAGTTCACTCTTCGATAGGCTTGGAATGCAATATTGTCAAATGGCGTAGAATTTTGTTACTATCGTTTTTACACACTGCAACGCCCATAGTTCCAACATTTCTGCCCCATAAGTTTCCCGCTAAAACAAATATCGTTCTATCATATTGCCCTCTAGATATGCGCTCATCGCCACAAAAAGCCTGAATGGCGAATATGGCATAACCTACTATGCACAACAACCCTCAGGAATAATAATCGTGACAATGCTTGCTGTTGAAGATGATTGTGCAAATAACATAAAATGCAATACCGAAACGAAACTCACAACTAAATTAGTAATACTAGTATATATCGAAGCACGTGAACACAATGCTTAATAGCTAAAGCTCTTGAGAGATAAAGGACATGAAGTCGAAAAAAAATGAACTAAGAAGACAGAAACACAACCGACGACATGATGCTAAAGCGTCAGTGACAGCTGCGTATAGCTCCTTCGTTTTCTACTTCGCTAATGTAATCCACACATTCTGAATATTCTGAGCCAATTTGTGCAGAAATTTAGCTGCTGTAGCTCCATCTATCGCTCTGTGATCTATTGCGTATCCTATTTGCAGGGTATCAGCTGTTTTTATAATCCCATCTTCATCGACTGTAGGTTCTTTACGAGCGCTTCCTATTGAAAGTATGCTTGCTTGCGGAGGATTGATTATTGAATAGAAATTATCTATGCCAAACATACCTAAATTGGAAACCGTGATGGCACCACCGGTGTATTGTTCTGGAGAAAGCGACTTCTCTTTTGCTTTCTGGGCCAGTTCCTTAATATCTTTGGAAATTTGTAGCAATGATTTCCTATCGGCGTCCCAAATGATTGGCGTAATGATGCCATTATCTGTGGCAACCGCGATCGATATATCTACCGTGTTAAAATGGCGGATACTCCCATTATTCCACATAACATTTACACCCGGTTCATCACGCATTGCGATAGCAATAGCCTTTACAAGAATATCAGTTACTGTTATTTTTGTCACCAAGGCGTCATTGTCATTAAGTTTTTTTCGCAAGTCTGTCAATGAAGTAACATCCACTTTTGTTGACATGTAAAAATGCGGAACCTCTTGTTTCACTTTCGTCAACTTCTCAGCTATCAATTTCTGCATTGAGGTTGCAGGGGTATCGACATACCTGGAACCACTTGCATTTATTTCGGTACGCTGCTCCCTCTGTATAATCTCTCTGGCATTCAAAATATCCTGCTTCACTATTCTTCCATGAGGCCCGGAACCTCTTACCTTGGATATATCAACGCCGTATTCGTTTGCCAATCTTTTGGCTAAAGGACTTACTTTCACTTCAGAAGACTGACATTCAGGAACAACATCGAGAGCAATGGCAATTGGTTTTGCAGATTGATCCGCTCCATTATCCAATTGATCTTTAGCGATATTGCTTATGCTTGCTATAGCATTCGCTATATCATCATCTGTATCATTTTTTTGCCTTATTATCGCTATCGGTGTCTTCACTGCAACATCATGAGTGCCTGCGGGAACAATAATTTTAGCCAATACCCCCTTATATATTGATTCCACCTCCATCGTCGCTTTATCCGTGTCTATTTCAGCGATCAAATCTCCAACGGCAACTTCATCTCCTTCGTTTTTGCACCAAGTGACTAAGTTACCTTTCTCCATGGTAGGACTAAGTGAGGGCATTTCAAAAATTATAGGCATTCATTCTTCTCGCGTCTTAACTTTGATTCTCTTATTGTATATTCTTTTTCATGTCCTTTCTAGGCATTCTCTGAATGCTTTCCGACAATCCTATCAAAAATTATCGCAAGAACACTATTTCCGGAAACGTTGCAAGTAGTTATGATCGGATCAAACAAAATATATATTGCCGTTACGAGCGCCAACATATCCGAGTTCAGCCCGAGATATTGTTGCATTATAGGTAACATTACCAAGACGCCTCCTCCAGGAATTGCTGCAACAGCGAATTTGGCTAAAATGAAGTGTAAGGCGAATACTAGATAACCGCTAATATTCGGTAGAGGCAGCCCAAATGATACCATTACAGCTAGCGCCACCATTGGTATAAAAAAACAGTCGCCGACAAGATGAATATTCACTGAAGTCGGTATGATTATATCCGCATTCTTCGCATCGCTTACATTTTGCTCGGCGCCTTTTATTGTTAACGGCATCGCAGCGGCGCTTGACATAGAACCAAATGCTGTTACGAGAGCTGGTATTATGTTCTTTATATATTTGCCCATTTTCCTTATGTTAGCCTTAGACAATATGAGCAATTGTATAGCAACCATTCCAAAGGCGGTTAGCGTAAAAGCCACGAGCACAGGAAGATACTGTTCCAGAATTGATGCCAATATTCCATCACTTTGCAACTTGATGGCTGTTCCAATTATGAAAAATGGCATTATTGGCAAGAAATACTTGAAAAACGCACGAGAAAATAGGTCAAGGCATTGCGCAAACTGCTGTGTTCTTTTGTTGCTAACAATCCCGCAAAATATCCCCATTACCATTCCAGATATCAATGCGATATCATTAGGAATTAATGGAGATAAATTAATAGTATACGCTGGAGCTAAGGTTCCTCCAGATTCGACAATATTTGTAAAATTCAGGGCTGATGCTATGAAGCTCTTTGTAGCGAAGTAAGATAGCATCGTATTTATAAAGTTGGAAGTACAGATAATAGGAATGATCAAGACTATATATTTTAGCGCCTTGTGACCTAGTCTTATTATTGAATTTGTAACCAATGAAAAAATTATAAATGGCAAGCAAAATACAAGTAACTCTTTTATTACTAAACTTATTGCATAAAGGTGAGATTTTAGAACTGTTGGCAATATCGATTCCATGCATATAGATACTATCAGTGCCCCTAAAAAAATTAAGGGCACTGAAAAATTCTTAATCTTAGAACACATAGAGAGATTACCTCTTGGAAAATTGAAAGCGCTTACGAGCTTTCTTGCGTCCGTACTTCTTTCTTTCAACAACTCTTGAATCTCTCGTCAAGAATCCGACCTGCTTTAATATAGTGTGCAATTCCGGCTCATATGCATCAAGAGCCTTGCTTATACCATGTCTAACAGCTCCTGCTTGTCCGGAAAGCCCGCCGCCTCGCACAGTGCAGAATACATCGTATTGCCCTTCACGAGATGCGACTTTAAACGGCTCTGAGATTATCATCCTTAATACAGCTCTCGAAAAATACTCATTCTGGTCTTTGCCATTAATCGTAATTTTGCCAGACCCAACCTTTATCCAAACTCTGGATACAGAGCTCTTTCTTTTCCCAGTTGCATAAGCTCTTCCCTGAGCATCTACCTTCTGCACTCTTTTTATAGGCTCAGTGACAGCAACATTTCCCTTTTGTTCTTCAACCATCATCTTCCTCTCCGACTATTTTTTCTATTCAATTTCGATATATCTAAAATCTCAGGATTTTGAGCTGCATGCGGATGCTCAGCCCCTTTATATACCTTCAACTTTGAAAGGATTGCTCGACTTAATGAGCATTTCGACATCATCCGCCTTACGGCATTCCTAACCATTCTATCTGACCGAGGCTCCGACATCAATTGCCTCATGCTTCTATTCTTTATTCCTCCTGGATATCCGCTATGCCAGTAGTATTTTTTATCTTCAAGCTTCTTCCCGGTCAATGCAATTTTGTCTGCATTAATGACAATAACATTATCCCCACAATCAGCATTTGGTGTGAAATAAGGCTTATTCTTCCCTCTAAGGATATCGGCTATTATAACCGCCATTCTTCCTAAAATCAGTCCCTCTGCGTCAACGAGAATCCACTTTCTGTTAACATCAGATGACCTCATGAATGAAGTACTCATACAGCGCTCTTTAGTGTTCTAAAAACAAAAACTTATTTCATATTACCATAAATTGTCGCAAGCACCAAAAGATTTGTTTTTTTGTAAAATTCCATTCAGCAATGCTATATCTGTTTTTTCAGTGACATTATGAAATAGATAAGCATGAATTGATGTCTCTCTAAAGGAGAGGCACCATGAAAATAGGTGGAGATAAAAAATGAAAAATCTGTCAAGGCATGCTATGTTGATTACTGAAAGTTTGATGATTTTGGCTGCGCAGGTAAGAGCGGATAATGCTGCCGCCAAGAACCCCCCAAAAAAAGCCAATGCATGACGCACCTGATAACGAGAATTATGACAAATAGCTAAAGGGTGCTAAGTTCATGGAAAATATGGTTGAGTCCGCTAAAGCAACCGTGGATCACTTCGCTCCACACATCGTTTATATTAACGTGCTGAGCCCTATGTCTGTTAATTGTGACCGCGTTGGGACAGGAGCCGAAGCGCCAAAAGCCAAAGATATAGGTATTTTAGCTTCGAAAGACATCTTAGCTATTGATCAGATTTCCATAGATATGGTGTATGAATTACCAGAAAAAGAATCTCATGCCTTGAAAGAGTGTATAGAATCGCGCGAAGGATTGCATCAGCTGGAGTATGGGGCCGAGATCGGCATTGGCACACGCAAATACAAACTTACCGAAATCAAGTAGGCACATCTATCACATCTGAAAAATTTTACGCAATATATAGAACATAGCACTTACAGTTTCGATGGTATTGATTTCCTGGCGATATTTGGAAGCATTATGCGTGCCGTAGCAATAGTACATCAGAACTTTTCGTGCAAGTTTTATGGCTGTAGGGAATTCGTAAAATTCAAACATATATTCCAGGTGACGTCTGGCGATCTGGTATTTCTGTTGATTTGTGATGATCCTGCACGACGAATAGCCTGTTTTTATAAATTCCTCCACAGTGCTTAAAATCCATGGTTTTCCCAAAGCACCACGACCTATCATTACCCCATCCGCTTGGCTTTTCTCAAGTGCTATTCTAGCACTCTCTGCATCGACAATATCTCCATTCGCTATAACCGGTATATTTACCGCCTCTTTTACAGAGCGGATATCTGACCAATTGGCCTTTCCTGAATATAATTGCGAACGGGTTCGACCGTGTATGGTTACCATCTGAATCCCCACTTTCTCTGCAATTCTAGCAATCGTGGTGGCATTTTTATGTTCAAAATCCCAACCTAAACGCATTTTGAGAGTAACCGGAATCGGAACCGCATTCACGACCGACTCGATTATCTTAGCAGCAAGTTTTTCATTTTTCATCAGCGCAGAGCCGGCGTCAGATTTTACGATTTTTTTGACTGGACAGCCCATATTTATGTCGAGAAATTTTGCCCCGAGGTCACAGCTCAGTTTCGCTGCGTCAGCCATTACAGATGGATCGGCACCTACGATTTGAACAGATGTTAGCGGATCATCGGCATTATCCATCATTTTGTGAGTACGCATAACATTTCGAATGACAGCTTGGCTAGCTACCATCTCGCTAAACATTAAAAAATCGCCGAATTCACGCACGATTTTTCGAAACGGTAAATCCGTAACTCCAGCCATGGGGGCAAGGATCACGCGGCTTTTCAATTCAATTTGTCCAAGAAACAACTTTTTCATAAGCTATCAATCCCAACCAATTCTGCTTTCTTAGACCTATCCATCGAGAAGATATGGGTAGCAAATGAATTGATAAACGATCTATTATGGCTGACTACCAATACTGTGCCGTTATATTCGTTGAGCGCATTCGCAAGAGCTTCTGCGCTAGACATATCGAGATGGTTTGTTGGTTCATCAAGCACCAAAAAGTTGCTCTTTTGCGCCAAAAGTGCAGCAATCGCAACTTTGCTTTTTTCTCCTCCGGATAAAACACTAACAGGCTTTTTGACGTCATTTTTCGAAATAAGCAAACACCCCAAAATAGCACGCGCTTGCTGTTGGTTTATATCTATGGTCAATTTTAAAACATTTTCAAGTGCATCAAGTCTCGGCTCCAGCACATCAAGCTGACTTTGTGCATAGTAACCAATTGATACGTTCTGACCAATCTGCATTTCACCAGAAATCAATGGCATTTCACCCACAATAGTTTTCAGTAACGTCGACTTTCCTATGCCATTCGAACCTATGATCGCGATTTTATTTCCACGTATCACACGAAGATCAAGATTTTTATTCAGAGCAATATCGTCATACCCAATTGTTACATTTTTGAGTTCCAAAACGACTTTTGCACTTTGATTTTCCACTTCCATTTTTAAGACTGGCTTTTGGTCTGATTCTGCAATATCCAAGCGATCTTCAAGTTGCTTTAAACGTTCAATTATCTTTAACTTACTTTGTGCTTGTTTTGCTTTAGATGCTTTATACCTAAATCTATCGACGAATTCTTGCAAATGATCTTGCTTTTTCTTCAGGGCCTCCTTCTGCCTTTTGGCAAACTCAGCGTTTGCCTCTCTTTGTTCAACAAAGGAGTCAAAATTGCCATTATAAACCTTAACATTACCATTAGATATGTGAATGATTTGGTCGGACAAATTATTCAGAAATTCTCGATCATGGGAAACGAACAGCAAGGTACCACGAAACGATTTCAAATGCCCTTCAAGCCATGTCAAACTCGGCAAATCTAGGTGATTCGTCGGCTCATCCAAAATCAAAAAATTCGGTTCATTTATGAGCAATTTTGCCAGCTCAAGCCTCATGCGCCAACCGCCCGAAAGTATTAATGGCGATCTGTCAAACTGCGCTGCTTCAAATCCTAACCCAATCAAAACTCCTTTCGCATCAGCTTCGAGTGCGTAGCCGCCCTTATCTGCAAATTCAGCTTCGATTTTTTCATAATTTGCGTAAATTTCATCAGAATAACTCTCAGAAACTTTTCGCAAAGCTTCATGTAATTTTTGCTGTAATTCGAAAAGTTTTGTATGCCCAGAAATACATTCATCCAAAATCGTATCTTTTGGATTTTCATTTGGAGTTTGCGGCAAATACCCTAAAATGCAATCCTTAGGAATTGCAACTTCTCCATCGTCGTATTCTTCCGATCCAGTCAAAATATTAAGAAACGTCGTCTTTCCAGCTCCATTTGCCCCAACTATGCCAACATTCGCATTTTTTGGAAAATGATACGAAAAATCACGGATAATGAATCGATCTCCAAATTTTTTGACAAGATTTTTGACGATAATCATGTTTTATAAAAAAGTCTTTAAGCGTCTCTTTATCATCTCTTTTGCCATATCTCGCCCTGCCCCAAGGTATTTCCGCATATCGATATTCGACTTATTGCGCGCCAAATACTCTCGAACCGCACCTAAATAAGCAAGACGTATATCAGTATCCACATTGATCTTCGCTATTCCATTTTGTACCGCCTCTCTAATATCTTCATCTGTTATTCCAAACGCGTTTTGTATATCGGCTCCATACGAATTGCATTTCGTGACAACATCCGCATAAACCGACGATGCGCCATGCAATACAAGCGGAAAATCTCCCACTTTGTCTTTGATTTTTTTTAGAGTTTCAATCGACAACCTGGGATTTCCTGTTTTGCCCTTATTCACTCCATGACTTGTCCCAATCGCTACGGCTAGGCTTGAAATGCCAGTTCGCTCAATAAATTCTTGTGCTTGATTTGGATCAGTATAAAATGCCTTACCTTCAGCCACACTGACTTCATCTTCAACCCCAGATAATGTCCCAAGTTCTGCCTCAACGGAAACTCCATATTTGCTCGCATACTCCACAACTTCTTTCGTCATGGCGATATTTTCTTCAAAATCCAGCGAACTTGCGTCAATCATAACCGATAAAAAACCATTGTCTACAGCTTTTTTGCAAGTCTCAAAATCTTTTCCGTGGTCCAAATGCAAAACTAAAGGCACCGCCGATTCTTCGGAAGCCGCAGATATCATCGCATTGATGTAGCCAAATCCTATATAGCTAATTGCAGACGCGGATGCCTGCAAAATGACAGGCGTGTTTAGTTCATTGGCTCCAGCGACTATTGCTTGTATAGTTTCCATATTTGAAAAGTTAAATGCCCCTATCGCAATTTTATTTTTAACTGCATCATGCAAAATATCACTAGCTGATACCAAATTCCTATTCACAAACACGACCATCTATACCATATGTCCATTGCCATATTATACCTTTTAGGAAAACAGGAGTGCTAAGTTTTTACCAATATCGAATACGCTCACTTTAAAATGTCCGAGTTCAAACAGATGTGAGACAGGAGACATATCCTGCCGCACATCTATTTGCTCACTGTAAGTTATATCACGCTCTCTCGGGCATTTTCTGTCTCATATGTTATGAACTTATATACAACTAATGTTATAATTTTAAACCGGTGCGTCATAGAGATAGCCCTTGTTAAACAATAACAGAGATTCGCTTCTTTTAAATTGTGGAATTTTGTTTTTCGAATGGCAAAAAAAATAAAATTTTATGTTTTTTTGTGTACAATTACATATGGATGAGTTTTAGTTTTTAGAGAAAAATATGAACATAAAATCTTTATGTTTGGTTGGAACAATTTTTGTATCCACCGGAATCGCATCTGATTTTAACACCGCAAATTCACAAATAGCGCAAGAACACAACATCGCAAACGCTAACTTAGGAAACGCTCCCCAACCGCTTCCATTTGGACAGGACAAAATAAATCAGCCACTGAATGCTGGAAATAGCGCGCAGAATGAGCAACAACAAAATAATCAAAACCTTAATTTGGAACCAAACAACAATAAACAAAAAACACAATCACGCAATCTTTTCCAATTTAACGAGCGCTTTCAGATCTTGGCTCGGAACGATAAAAATAATACGCCACAGGGGCCACAAGAAAACAATGTTGATAGAAATTTCCCTTCTCAAATGAATATGCAATCAGGAAATGAACAACAAAACGGTGAGCCGCAAAGACGAGGCGCAAGGGCAGTTATTGTTGAGAGCTTCTTTAGCATTCCGGGAAATATGCTAAATAATATGCAATTTCCGGGAAATTTACCTGGTAATATGCTATTCCCAGGAGGTGCTATGCTAGGCAATGTGATTCCATTCCCTATGCCATTCCAAGGTGGCATACCTGGCAATATGGCTCCATTCCCTATGCCATTCCAAGGTGGCAT
>CACYDS010000097.1 GCA_902773285.1 uncultured Pseudomonadota bacterium
TAACTGAACTTTTTGTTGCTCCACTCCTGCCAAGCAATACCGCAAGAGCGGCAAGTATTGGATATCCACTGGTAACTTCCCTTTCGAAGTACATTTCCGCGAACGTGAAAAATGTAACGGAAAAGTCGATAGGGTCTTATTTAACCCTTTTATATTCCAGTTCAAATGCTATGTGTAGTTCGCTGTTTTTAACGGCTATGATATCAAATGCAATCATCTTAGAGGTAATGTTAGAGAACAACATGCACATGACGTGGCTATCTTGGACAAAGTTTGCAATTATTCCTGGGCTGCTTATATTAGTAACAATTCCATTTGTAGTCAGAATCTCCTGTCCTCAAAAAACAAGGGATTTGGGCAATATACAGGCTAAAGCAAAAAATAATTATGAAACATTAGGAGAGCTAAGCAAGGAGGAGAAATGTATTATAACAACGTTTGGCATGATGCTAATCATGTGGATTTTTGCTGAAATAATACACATTCCCGTGCTAGTGACGACATTGCTTGGCTTATGTGTATTTTATTCACTGGGAATAGTCAACATTAAGGATATTCTATCAAGCCATGGAACATTTAATTCAGTTATAACTTTGGGGGTCATAATCTCGTATGTAAATTGTTTAACTTCATTCGGCGCTATCGAATGGTTTAATAAAATTATTACGGATATGATAGGCGGTATTTCTCCTCATGCATCATTCTTTGTGCTATCGGTCATATACTTCTTTGCTCATTACTTCTTCACGGGCGAAGGCTCAAGAATAATAGCGCTTTATTCATCTTTCCTTAGCATCGGTATGTCTTTGGGAATTGATAAAACTGTTGTCGCAATGACGCTGGCTGTATTTAGCTCAATGTCTTCAATCCTAACTCATTATTCTGGACCGGTTGCAATATTGATGTTCTCAACAGGATACGTGCCTCCAAGAAAATGGTTCGTAAACGGAATCACTCTGGCCTTGGTCATAATGTGTATTTGGTTCAGCTATCTATTAATTAATTTGAATTAAGGTCCATTTTTAGAGGCTTCCAAGGTGCACTATTAAGCATTTCTGTTGCCGTTTTTGACTCTAGCAATGCCTTCTTAGATAACTTAACCTGTTTTGATTTTGCTGTGCGAACAACTTTCTTCTGCGTTTTTTTCTTCAATTTCTTCGACTTCTTAACCTCCTTTTTCTCATTATGGTCAGCTTTGCTGCTTTCATCTTTTCCCCATATTTCGAGAAATTGCTTCAGTGTATCTGGATCAGACAGTTGCAATTTTGAAACGCCACTATCACCGACTCCCCTAAAGTATTCTTTTGCATTCTTTACTGCAAGAAATATAGGAAGACCGGAGATTCCTAGTTGAGAAAGCACAGTTCGTTCTCCAAGCAGCACAATCTTAACATTTGAGGCAGAAGAATTAATTCCATATGAACTTAGTTTTTGAACAACTGATTGATAATCCTGCACGCTTGGCTCTTGCCAATTTTTCAATTTTTCCACAGATGGGATGTGAAGGAATACCACATTTATAGCACTTTTTGCTAATGTTGCAATATGCTTGGAAAATTCGGTCAAAAACTTATGACAGTGTGGACACCAATCCCCAAAAAAGATAACAACTGACTTTTTCAGATCATCATAGCTAATGTCCCGTTTTACCAAAGCATTATTTTCGAAAAAAAACACAGGAGCAGAGAAATTACTACCCTGTTTGGCATAATACTCGAGAAAAATATTTTTGCTTTGCATAGCGGCGGTGCCTTGCTCCCCTTGATTAACCTGAGATACGCTCTGAACTGTCGTAAGCGCTCCTGCATTTGCCGGATACACCGGAACTTGTTGCGCAAACGACACTGAAGAAACCAACAATGGCAAAGTCAAAATTTTTATGTTTTCCATAACATCCCCACAAAACCTGGCGCGCCCAGAAAGATTCGAACTCTCAGCCTTCAGATCCGTAGTCTGACGCTCTATCCAGTTGAGCTATGGGCGCTTACTCTCTGTATTTTTGCAAATTTTTAAATTTACTTCAAGAAAATTTTGTTTTGTATATAAGTTCACAACCAATTAGACAAAAGTTGGCTTGTTAGTGAGCGAGGTAATTCAAAGCTAGAAAATATAGATGTGCGGCA